>MHJY01000011.1 GCA_001818235.1 Candidatus Jacksonbacteria bacterium RIFOXYB2_FULL_44_15
AAGCGCATCCAATTAAAAGTAATGCCAATTTACATCAAGCAAACTGCTAGTGATTGGGATTCTCGGGTGATATTATCAGATAAAGTTTTAAAGTTTCATCTTAATGATGCTCGCCTTAAATGGCAGAACCAGTGTTTCGACGATTAGCTTATGGCCAATTTTGCCAATAGATTATTCAATTTCGGTTTGTATTTGCTGTTTTTTTTGTTGCCCCTGCAAACCCGCTATTTGCTTTTTGAGTCGCGAATTCATGGCCAATTTTGGGAATATGGCAGTTTTTCTTTATATATAACGGAAATTTTGCTTTTAACGCTCGTCATTATCAAATTAATCTCAATTTTCCCGTTACGTTTTAATGCCAGCCGCGTTTTTTTTGCGCAGTCAGCTGAAAAAAGCTTTGGCCTCAAATATAACAAGGCTTTTAGGTGTAGCCAGTATATCGGTTTATTTTTTTTAATATACCTGACATGCTCTTACTTATGGTCGCAGAACCAAGAAGTGTCACTATTTTATTTGGTGAGATTTTGGGAACTTTTTTTGTTGATTTGGCTGGTAATGTCCAGTCAGCCTTGTCCTTCCGTAGGAGGGTTAGATTATTACAAAATACTTTTGATGCTTGTAATTAGCGTTTTGGTCCAGGCCGGGGGGGCAATTAGCCAATTTATGTTGCAAGAGGTTGCCGCGAATAAATGGCTTGGAATTGCGGCACAACAGCCGATGGATTTGGGCGTCGCGGTCGTTGCGACAGACTTTCAGCGCTATTTAAGGGCCTATGGCGGCTTACCGCACCCTAATATTCTGGCTGGCTGGCTTTTGATCGGCATCTGGAGCGCGGTTTTTATGTACCAGAAGATGCAAGGGAGGCTGTTTTTAAAGCGGCGGCTAATTTCTTCTGTCGCGCTTTTATTGGGTTACGCGATTCTGCTTTCGGCTTTGATTTTAACTTTTTCGCGTTCAGCCTGGTGGGGCTTTATTTTTGGCTGGTTGGCTTTAATTCTGGTATTTTTTTATAAAAGTATTAATAAGGCAGAAAAGCCGGCGGTTCAATACTTACTTAAGTGGCCGACGGTAATAAAGCTATTGGCAATTTCGAGCCTCGTATTAATTTTTTTAGGCGTTTGGTTGGCCGAGCCGCTACGGAGTCGAGGTCAGGTGTTCCTGGGAGACGCAACGGTTATGAATCGCTTGGAAATTAAATCAATTTCGCAGCGTTGGGCTGGGCTTAAGGTTAGTTGGCAATTAATCAAAAAACATCCTCTTTTTGGCAGTGGAGTCGGAACTTATACTTGGGAATTATCAAAACAATTTCCCCAAGCGTCGGTCTGGCAATTACAGCCGGCACACAACGCATATTTCCTCCTGACAAGCGAGCTCGGCATAGTTGGTTTAAGTTTGATTGTGATTTTTATTGTTTTTTTGATTATGGGTTTGGCGCGGACTGCCCAGTTGTGGGGCATGGCAGTGATGGCTAGTTTTTTGCCGCCATTATTTTTGGACCATTATTTTTGGACTTTAGCATCCGGGTTGTGGTTAGTTGGTGTTTTTTTAGCTGTGGTTTATTTTTATCCAAATTTAAACAAAAAAGCCGACTAAACGCCGGCTGTTTTTAATTTCAGCTTATTTATTTTTTGACGCTCATTACTAACTGCTTAAAAATTTCGCTCTGATGTTCTCCCAAACTTGCTAGCATCTTACGGTTAAGCATGATTTTTTGATCTTTTAAATCGTGAATCAATGTTCCGTAATTTAACCCTACCTCGCGGGCGCTGGCATTAATTTTTATATTCCACAAACCGCGAATTGTCCTCTTTTTTTTGCGGCGGTCAACATACGCATGCTGTCCGGCTTTGGTGGCGGCTGTTTTGGCCAATTTTATTAATTTTTTCCGGCCGAGCTTGAAACCAGCCGTTGCTTTCAAAATATTACGGCGGTGTTTAACGTGCATCAGGCCTCTTTTGACTCGTGGCATTTAATCAAAAACCGACAGTTGTTAAATTAGTAAATCCAACAACTAAGGTGTTAAAATTTTATTTTTTTAAGACTCTCCGGGGCGGCGATTAAGCGGCGCTTGCCCATAACTGTTTTACCGCTTTCTTTGGTGTTAAAGTGGCTTTGACCAGTTTTTTTTCGCAAGAGTTTTTTGTTTTTTGTGATTTTTATTCTTTTTTTAAAGGCTTGCCAAGTTTTGGGCATAAAATTGTGTTACCGAGGTCTCGGTTTGATAATGGCGGACAAGCGCTGTCCTTTTAAAATTACCGGCTGAATTACGTCAGCGACATCGTTTAAGCGATTAAGAAATTCGTTCATTTGGTCAAAGGCTCGTTTACTGTGAATTTTTTCCCGGCCCTTGAGGCTCATTTCCATCTGAGCGCGGCAATTTAGTTCTAAAAATTTACGGGTTTGATTTTCGCGAGTTTCTAGATCATGGCTTGCCATATTCAAGTTGAGCCTAATACTTTTCGTCTCTATTTTCCGCGGGGTGCTTTTTTGCTTCTTTTTTTCTTGTTCGTATTTAAATTTTCCAAAGTCAATAATTTTAGCTATCGGCGGATTGTCTTTTGGCGAAATTTCGATTAAATCTAAACCTTGCTCCTCGGCTTTTCTTAAGGCTAATGCTGTTGACATCACACCAAGAAATTCACCGTCGGCATCGATCAGTTTTACTTCTGGAGCCTTAATTTGTTGGTTAAAGCGGTAATGTTTGCTTGGTGGTTTTTTTTTGTGATAATGTCGTCTACCCATTGGGGGATTGAGGACGCTTAAAGCGTCAGTTGTAGTTTTTGGTGGAGATGAGGGGTAGTGCGCCCCTGTATAAATTAGAATTCAGTAATCTTTTACCAAGTTAGACTACTTTAATGTTTTGTCGTAAGGTAAAAAATAGTCAAAATTACTCACGGCTAGTCGGATAGGTTTCGGCTTGTTCCCACCGACGCAAGATCAAGCCTACTCCTACGGAATAACACCGCGATCCTTCCGGTAGGTGCAAAAGGGGCGATGGCTACTGACCACTAAACGTGGTTAAACAGTAGCGTAAGCAGGTTGCAGTTTTTTAGCAATTCTTGCTAAAACTTGGCCTACTGTGGTTGTTTTACCGTTTATGATGATGCTTGGATTTTTTGTTGACCTAAGACCGCCAAAGCCGGTCTCGGCTTAGTGGACTGGATAAATTCTAACTTAGCGAATTAATAACATCCCCGATTTAAAACGTAGGTACAGTATAAATAAAATTCGGCGTATTGTCAAGGAATAAGAATTAGAGTAAGATAATAAAACGCTAATTGTTAAGCAATGACGATTACTAATTTGCTAGGTAAAATTAAAAAGTATAAACTGCCCGTGGATTTGGATATGGTCCAATTGGCTTATGATTTTGCCGCCGAAGCTCATAAAAATCAAATTCGGTTCAACGGCGAACCGTACATTGAACATCCGCTTAGGACAGCTCAGATTTTAGTGAAATTAAGGATGGACGAGCCAACCATCATTGCCGGACTATTGCACGATGTTCCGGAAGATACCAGCAAAACTCTGCAGGACATTAAAGATAATTTCGGCGAAGAAGTTGCGCTTTTAGTGGAAGGGATAACCAAGCTGGGGAAATTAAAGTACCGCGGCGTTGACCGTTATTTAGACAATTTGCGTAAGATGTTTTTAGCGATGGCTAGCGATATTCGGACGATTATCATTAAATTTGCCGATCGGTTGCATAATTTAGAAACCTTGTCCGCCCTGCCGTCGCGTAAACAGCAACGTATTGCGCAAGAAACGCTGGAAATTTATGGTCCGATTGCGCAACGATTGGGAATTGGAGTGTTGCGAACTGCATTGGAAGACCAGGCTTTTAAATATGCTGTGCCAAAAGATTATGAGCGAATTAAGGCGTTAATGGCTGATCGTAAAAAGCCGCTTTTAAAAACGTTAGCCCAAGTCAAAAAGCGTCTGACTCAGGTATTAGCGGAGAATAATATTGAAGTTATTGATTCTCATGGGCGAACAAAAGGTTTGTACAGTCTTTATCGTAAGTTACAACGCTACGATAATGATATTAACCAGATTTACGATTTGATTGCGCTAAGGATGGTTGTGCCTACCGTTGCCGACTGTTACGCTACTTTAGGCATTATTCATTCAATTTACCGGCCGCTCAAAGGGAAGATTAAAGACTATATTGCTCAACCTAAACCTAACCATTATCGATCTTTGCATACAACTGTGTTTAGTGATCAAGGTGGAATTGTGGAGATCCAGATTCGCGATATCAAGATGCACGAGGAAGCGGAATATGGTATCGCCGCCCATTGGCATTACAAAGAGTTTGGCTCTGAGGAAATACCGGATGAATACTTGGATTGGGTCAAGGAGTTGGCCAAATGGCACCGGACTAAAGAAGACCAAGTTGATTATTTAAAGTCTTTAAAGCTTGATGTGTTCCAGGATCGGATTTTCGTTTTTACGCCGCAGGGTGACATTATTGATTTGCCGGAAAATTCCACGGCTATCGATTTTGCCTATCATATTCATACTGAGGTTGGCAATCAAGCGGTCGGAGCTAAAGTTAACGATCAAATGACCTCGTTGGATGTTAAATTAAAAAGCGGTGATATCCTCGAGATTATCACCGATAAAGGACGAAAAGGGCCCAATTACGATTGGTTAAAGTTCGTCAAGACTCGTTCGGCGCGAGGTAAAATCAGGCAATATGCCAAACCGCACATTTGGCAGCGGCTAAAGCGTTGGTAGCCCCCTTAATTACGCGTCAATTTGATCAATATTTTACGAACACCCCATCGAAGTGCCGCAGTTGAGGCAACGGTAGCAGTTGCCATTTCTAACGGTGATGTGTCCGCATTCACTGCAAGCCGGAGCATCGCCCATCAGATTACTGTTAAAAGCCGAAAGTTGATTAGCCGACGCTTGATCATTCCCATAAGTTGATGGTGGAGGTGTTTCGGCAGTGGGGGTATTGGTAGCAGTTTGTAAAGGCAGGGTTGTTTGACCATTGCTGGATGCGATCTGGCCGTTGATTTCCATGGGATTCATCGCTTTTTCCGGTAAAACATGAACAAAATCAAAACGATTTAAAAATTCCATCCCTAGTATTCTAAAGATAAAGTCGATAATTGACGTTGCAGTTTTGATATTTGGATGATCCGTAACCCCGTTTGGTTCAAAGCGGGTAAACGTAAATTTATCAACATATTTTTTTAAGGGCACGCCGTATTGAAGACCCAGGGAAACGGCGATTGCGAAGCAGTTTAGGAGACTTCGAAAGGCCGCGCCTTCTTTGTGCATATCAATAAATATTTCACCCAGCTTGCCGTCCTCGTATTCACCAGTGCGCAAAAATAATTTGTGACCAGCTACGGTTGCTTCGATGGTTACACCTTTGCGTCTGTTAGGCAAGTCTTTTTTGGTTCCGCGTTCAATAAAAGAAAGTTGCTTGGATTGGGGGGAAAGTGTTGGCACTACCGGAGTAGTTGGGCTGGTTTCAACCAAGGGAATTTTTTCTTCCGTTAGAGTCGCAGTAGTTTCCGTGGCTTGGTCGCTGGTTGCCGAAGACAAGGGTTGCGAGAGTTTACAGCCATCGCGGTACAAGGCGACAGCTTTTAAGCCTAATTGCCAAGTTTGCCAATAAATATCTTGAATTTCTTGCACGGTCGCTGAATGGGGCAGATTTATGGTCTTGGAAATTGAACCGGAAATGAATGGTTGGACAGCCGCCAACATCTTAACGTGTCCTAAAGGTTCAATAAAACGGGAGCCGCTACCGCATTTATTGGCACAATCAAAGACGCTCAAGTGCTCAGCTTTTAAATAAGGCGCTCCTTCGGCCGTCATCTGGCCGCAGATAATTCGGCCAGCAATTTTTTGTTCATCTGAGCTGTAACCTAAGGCAGTTAAAAGGTTAAAATCAGGCCGTTGCGATTGGTCTTTGGGGATCCCCAGTCGTTTAAGCGTTTCTTCACCCAGGATATAATTAGAAAAGGCATTTTTAATTTCAAAAATTCGTGGCAGTTCAGAAAAGATTTTTTGGAGATCTTGTTCAGTTAGTCCTTTGCGGAGCAAATCGGAAGTGTTAACCGGCGAAGAATTATCCAAACTATTGGCACCGACAATATAAGTGATGATGTCTTTGATTTGATCCTGGTTGTAACCAAGATTTCGTAGAGCCGGTTCCAGTGATTGATTTGGAATTTTCCAGTAACCGCCACCGGCTAATTTTTTAAATTTAACTAGTGCGAAATCAGGCTCCACGCCGGTGGTATCACAGTCCATCAGGAGTCCGATGGTGCCGGTTGGCGCGATTACGGTGACTTGGGCGTTACGAAATCCATGCTTAGTGCCGGCGGCAAGCGCTTGGTCCCAGGCCTCGCGGGCGGCAGTTACCAGATATTGCGGGCAATAGGCGGGGTTTAACGGTTGCGGTTTTATGTCAAGATTTTCGTAATCATCAAGATCATCAAGTTCCGGAGAAACCACTTCTTTTAAACCAACTCCCCAAGCGGCCCGGCGGTGATTGCGAATTACTCTGAGCATGGCTTCGCGATTTTTGGAATATTTAGCGAAAGGCCCTAATTGAGCGGCCAGTTCGGCTGAGGTCAGGTAGGACTCTCCAGTCATAATCGCCGCAATCGCGGTTGCCCAGTTTCTTGCCTTGGGGCTGTCATAGGGGAGCCCAGCGACCATCAAAAGTGTTCCTAAATTAGCGTAACCTAGACCTAAAGGGCGAAAATCATAAGAATTCCTGGCGATGGCGCGCGAAGGGAATTGGGCCATGGTAACGGAAATTTCCAAAACAATCGTCCAAATTCTGATGGCGTATTTATAAGCTTCGATATCAAGAGTTTTGGTTTTTTCATCAAAAAATTTTATCAAATTAAGCGAGGCTAAATTGCAGGCCGAATCATCCAAGAACATAAATTCACTGCACGGATTTGAAGCTCTAATTGGGCCGGAATTGGGGCAAGTGTGCCACTGATTGATCGTGGTGTCATATTGCACTCCAGGGTCGGCCGAGATCCAAGCGGAATTGGCGATTTGCGACCAGAGGTCACGGGCCGGAATTTGTCGATCAACGCGGCCGTCAGTGCGCCAGCGTAAACTCCACAAGCCGTCTTGGTCGACGGTGCGCATATAGTCGTTAGTGATGCGAATCGAATTATTGGAATTTTGTCCAGATACGGTTTCGTAAGCTTCGCCTTCGTAATCAGCGGAGTAGCCGCCATTAACCAAAGTCTGAACTTTTTTTTCTTCGTTGGCTTTCCAGGTGATAAATTCCTCAATCTCCGGGTGGTCGATGTCTAGCGAGACCATTTTTGCCGCCCGCCTGGTGGTGCCGCCGGATTTAATCGCCGCCGCGGCTCGATCGCCAATCTTTAAAAAGCTCATCAAACCGCTGGAAGTGCCGCCGCCGGATAAAGTTTCGCCCCGGCCGCGGATAGCCGAAAAATTGGTGCCAGTACCGGAACCGTATTTAAAAATTCTGGCTTCCCGAATCCAAAGATCCATAATGCCGCCGGAATTAATCAAATCATCCCTGACTGATTGGATAAAACAAGCATGGGGTTGCGGGCGGGTATAAGCGTCAACGGATTTGGTTAAAAGCCCAGTGTCTGGGTCAACGTAATAATGCCCCTGCGCGCGGCCTTTGATGTTATAGGCCCAGGCGATACCGGTGTTAAACCATTGGGGAGAGTTGGGGGCGGCCATTTGGTTCGCGAGCATATAGGTAAGCTCATCGGCAAAAATTTTTGCGTCTTGGGTGCTTCGAAAGTAGCCGTAACGCTCGCCCCAGTCGCGCCAACAGCCAACCATGCGTTTTATCACCTGTTTCGCGCTTCGTTCAGGCCCTAGTTTGGGGGAGCCGTTTTCGGTCAAAATTTGCCGTCCGCGCTCATCATACTGCGGAACGCCTGCTTTGCGAAAGTATTTGGAAATCATGATGTCCGAAGCCACTTGCGAAAAATTTTCTGGGACTTCGGCCCCGATTATTTCGTAGATGGTTGACCCGTCAGTGTTGGTAATCCGGCAGTCACGCTTTACCCAGCGGACAGAATTTAACGGTTCTGCCCCGTCTTTGGTAAAAAAGCGTTTGAATTGCAATCCTTGGGTGGAATGGTTGTCGCGTTTATCGATTTTTTCGATTTTGCTAAAACAACCGGACTCTTCTAAAATATTTTTGATTTGCTCCTCAATTTGTTTACGCTGGCCGTTTAGCCGCCAGTTGTTAGGAATAGAAAGTTTGTATTGACCAAGATTTAGGGTTTGCTTGCTTGTGGGCATAAAAAATTACTAATTTAAGTTTTTAATTTTCGAACCTCTGTTGCAAAATCTTGCGGTTCTTTAAAATCGCGATAAACAGAGGCAAAGCGGACATAGGCCACCTTATCAAAATTTTTAAGGTGCTGGATAACTATTTCCCCAATTTGATCAGTAGTAATGGCATCGCTTTGGGATTTAATTTGAATGTCGCGTTCAATATTGCTAATTAGCCGCTTAAAGGCTTCTGGAGTGTAGGTTCTTTTTTGGAGTGCTTTTATTAAGCCGGCGGTTAATTTTTCGTGGGAGTAGTTTTCGCGAGTTTGATCTCGTTTTATTACGTCGAGGTCAAGGATTTCTATTTCTTCCAATGTTGAGAAACGGAAGAAACAATCAACGCATTGGCGTCGGCGACGAATAGAAGTATTGCTGGCTGTAGTTCGCGATTCCAATACTTTGGTATCTTGATGGCAGATAGGGCAGTTCATAAAGTGCTTAACACTATATATTTAGCGTATCACCATCTATTTTACCCCCATAGGTAGAAAAGTCAAATCCGCATAATTAAGCGGATTTTTTCTTGAACAAAATAAAGTTGTGGAAAAATACGAGTCACTGTTAGCAAGTCGCTAACGTTGAGGCAATTATTTAATTATGATTGTGAATCAGTTTGTTTGGCGGCCGGTGTTTTAGTCGGATTGTCCCAACTGGCAAATTTACACTGCGGATAACGATTACAGCCATAAAAAATTTTTCCTTTTTTGGTTTTTTTGATGATAACCTCGCCGGTTTGGCATAAGGGGCAGGCCAGATTGATTTTCATCTCAATGGTTTTGGTATTTTTACATTCCGGATATCTTGGGCAAGCCCAAAATTTTCCAAAACGGCCTTCTTTTAAGATCATTAGCGTTTTGCAGTCTTCGCAGGAGGGAGCAATTAATTCAGGGGCTGTCGCGTCATTTGCCGATCCAGCCGAAGTATTGTTTAGCGGCTCGGTATGTTTACACTCCGGGAATTTCGGACAGGCTAAAAATTTGCCAAATCTGCCGCGTTTAATAACTAAATTTACTTGTTTGCAGGCCGGGCAGAGCTTGTCCGTCTCTTCGTTCACAATTTCTATTTTAGTTACCTCTTGGTATTTAGCGGCAAGTATTTTGGCGAATGGCTCGTAAAATGCCTTGACCGTATCAACCCAGGGTTTATTATTTTCGGCAATTTCATCCAGATCGTTTTCCATTTTAGCGGTAAAATTATAATCAACAATTTGCGAAAAATGTTCCTGCAAAAGCTGAGTTACAAGTTCGCCGATGTCGGTCGGGCGAAATCTTTTATTCTCATCTTTTTCGACGTATTGTCTTTTTTGAATGGTATCGATAATCGGAGCGTAAGTTGATGGCCGGCCGATCCCTTTTTTTTCGAGTTCTTTGACTAAGGAAGCGTCGTTATAACGCGGCGGCGGCTCGGTAAAATGCTGTGCATCATCAACTTTTTCCAAAGACAGCGGATCATTGATTTTAAATCGTGACTGGGTATTTTCTTCGATTTTAAGCGGGTAAATTTTTAAGAATCCGTCAAATTTTACCCGCGTGCTTTGATTGCGGAAAATTGCCTCACTGATATTTTCACTATTATTATCACTTTTTGCCTGCGTTTGGCCGATAATATCAATTATTTGATGGGTTAAAACAGCCTTAGGCATCAAACTTGCCACGGCCCTTTGCCAGATAAGCCGGTAAAGTTTATATTGTTTTGATTCAAGAAAATTTTTTACCGTTTCCGGCTCGAGCTCGACATCGGTTGGCCGGATTGCTTCATGCGCTTCCTGCGCGCCTTTGCTTTTATTTTTAAACGCGCGCGGGGTTGTAAAAGAGTAGTCAGCCCCAAGCTGTTGTTTTAAGTATTGTTGTGTCTGAACAATAAATTTGTTCGAAAGATTAAGGGAGTCGGTACGCATATAAGTTATTAAACCAATACTGCCCCGATCGCCTAATTTAAGCCCTTCATATAATTGTTGTGCTATTAACATCGTTTGTTTGGAAGAGAATCCTAATTTATTATAGGCATCTTGTTGAAGGGTGGAAGTTCGGTACGGCGGGTATGGAGTTTTTTGGCTGTCTTTTTCTTCTGTTTGGAGTACGCGAAAATTTAATTTTTTAAGCTGTTCGCAAATTTTTGCCACTTGATCGGTACTGGCAAGATCAAATTTGTTTATTTTATTTTGATTCAATTTATTGAGATTGGCGGTTAATTTATCAGGCTCATTCTCTTTCGCGAACAAACCATCAATTGTCCAGTATTCTTGCGGTTTAAAACTGGTAATTTCTTTTTCTCTTTCTACAATCAATTTAACGGCGACCGACTGAACGCGACCGGCAGAAAGGCCGCGCCTGATTTTTTGCCATAAAAATGGAGACAACTTATAGCCTACGAGCCGATCAAGAATTCGCCTAGTTTGCTGGGCGTCGACTAAAGAAATATCTATTTCCCGCGGGTTTTTTAAAGCCTGAAGGATCGCGTCTTTGGTAATTTCGTGAAAAGCAATTCTTCCGCTTTTGGCCTTAATTTTATATTTTTTTTGTAGCAATTGATCCAAATGCCAACTGATAGCTTCGCCTTCGCGATCCTCGTCAGTCGCATAGAAGATGGTTTTGGCTTTTTTAGCCAGTTCGACAATTTTTTCAATTTTTTCTTTGGCTTTGGTTAAAACAACGTAGGTCGGTTTAAAGTTATCATCCACGTCGATGCCGAGACTGCTTTTAGGAAGGTCGCGAACATGGCCAAAACTGGAAACTATTTTATAGTTTTTATCAATAAAGTTAGCAATAGTTTTGGCTTTGGTAGGGGACTCAACGATAACTAGATTCATAAAAGTATTTTTAGTATTTTTAAATTATAAAGCGACGTATTGTCCGCCGCCGTTATTTTTGATTAACCCTTTAATTTCCATCAAAGTTATAGTGGAATTGATTTCTGCCGGCGAAAGACCTATTTTTTTTATTAAAACATCAATAAAAACCGGCTCGTTTAGCAGTTCGGAGTAAATTTTTTGCTGGATGGGAGAAGCTGGTGTAACTTTTGTTGTTGTAACACATTGGTTGGAATTATGCAAATTAAGACCATCGAGAATGTCTGAAATATTTGTTATTGGTTTTGCCCCCTGTTTAATTAAATTATTGGTTCCTTGATAATTTGATTGATAAATATTACCGGGAACGGCGAAAACATCCCGATTTTGTTCTAACGCATGAGAGGCGGTAATTAGAGAGCCACTTTTTAAAGTCGCTTCAATCACTAAAGTAGCTTGCGCCAATCCGGATATTAAGCGATTGCGCTGGGGGAAATTTTGTCTCCAAGCGGGTGTTCCTAAAGGGAATTCCGATAAAATCGCGCCGTCATCAGCTAAAATGTCCGCGGCTAAATCATAATTAGTTATTGGATAAATTTGATCCAGGCCGTTAGCCAAAACCGCAATGGTTGGGCAGTGCGCTTTTAAAGCCATTTGGTGCGCTTGAGAATCGGTTCCAATCGCTAAACCGCTAACGATAACAATTTTTTGTAGGGCCAGTTGATAGATTATGTCGGCAATTATTTGTTGGCCGTACGAGCTAATTTTACGAGCGCCGACAACAGCTAAGCGGATCGGTAGTTCTGGATGCAGAGAACCTTTCTGATATAGTATGGGTGGAGGATTTGGAATTTGCGCTAGCAAAGGGGGGTAGAGGTTGGAAAGTAAAGGTTCTGAAGAAATTTTTGGATGGCAAAGGACATTAATGGAAAGTTTTTTTAATTTAAGCCACTCTGATTCTGGATCAATGTGATTGCGTTCGGAGATAAATTTTTCCAAAATATGTTTTGGTAGGCCGCTTTTAATTAATTCCGAATGCGATGCGCGCCAGGTATCCTCGGCGCGATTGTTAAAAGGAAATAAAAGTTTAAATATCCGGCGCGGGCCGAGCGTAGAAATCTGATTTAGGGCATTTATATAAACAGGTTGCATTGTTAAGGATATATTAGCAGATATTAAATTCCGATACAAGACAAAAAAATCTCGCCTAGCTTGTCTTCCCAAGCGATTTGTAAGTGCTGTGACTTTGCACATACCTACAAATGCTTAATGTTACTTGCCAGGGTTAAGGAGGGATCCCCTGAACTTTCACGCTTGGGTAGACAAGGAAGTCGAGAATTTTTATGAATCGTTGCATTTTAGCAAGGGTCAATATAAAAGTCAAGCGGAAATTCAACATACTTTTAAATGTAGCAATAAAAGACTATTTTGCCATGTACTTGTGCCGCAAAAAAATGATCGGCAACCCAAAAAAAGCATTCTAGGCGTAAAATAGATGTATCGGATATTACTTTGTCACCAAGTGGGGAGGTTTAATGCCCCTTCTTTAATTAATGGGGATTAAAACTATTGTTAAAAAGTATCGGATAATATTATAAATTGTCTTTAAATAAGGCATTTTTTGGTGAAATGCCCGCACGCTTACTTTTTGGCGTTTATTAATCTCCAATTGTTGGAGTTACTGGCATATAGGAGGTTGAAGTCGTTACTTTTTTGACTTTTGGTCGCCATGGTGATCTGTTTTCAGTAATTCTATTGATTTAACTGTTACTATCGGTTACTATGTAGATAGCGTTGAAATGTTATATGGAGATCAAAAATAAATACTCATCCCGCGATTACGAGTTGAAAGACGTTTTTAGCGCTGGCATAGTTTTAAGCGGTCCGGAAGTGAAAGCTTGTAAGAAGGGATCGATTAATTTTAAAGGCGCTTATTGCATTTTCGGTGTTGAAGAATTGTTAATGGCCAGGGTTTCAAAAGAGAAGCAGCCTAGCCACCAGCAACTGGCGTCGTTTCAAGAAAGCAGGCGAACATCACCTTTGGTTTTTGTTTTAAAAAATTTTTATATTAGTCCGTATATACCGGCTAGGAGAGAACAGAAAAGTTATGACGCTTATCGGCCGCGGCGCTTGTTGCTTAGTAAGCGCGAGCTTAATTATTTATTTGGTAAGTCTAAAGAAAGGGGCGTAACGATTATTCCTACTAGGATTTATACCAAAAAACGCTTAGTTAAATTGGATATCGCAATTGCCCAAGGATTAAAAAAGTACGATAAGCGTGAAAAAATTAAAAAGGAAGAGTTTAAAAGGCAAAAAAAGCAGATTTTAGGCTAAAATAATAGCGATATCTAGCTTTTTTGGTTAAGGGAA
>MHJY01000012.1 GCA_001818235.1 Candidatus Jacksonbacteria bacterium RIFOXYB2_FULL_44_15
TGGTTAAAGCACTGCGAGTGTCGGAGAAAAAATTCCGCTCTTTTTTTGAACACGTCATCGGCGGCGCCTTCCAAAGCACGCCCGACGGCAAATTGCTTTTGGTCAACGATTCCTTTGTCCGCCTGCTCGGTTATCGCTCCAAAGCCGACTTAATGTCAAAAAATGCCGTTGATTTATACGCCGATCCCCAAGACCGCGTCAAGTGGAACAGCCAGCTAATCTCGAAAGGGCGCCTGCAAAACGCGGAGTTGATTTTAAAACGTAAAGACGGACAAATTATCACGGTTTTAGAAAATGCCCGAACATTACACGACGAAAAAGGCAATGTCTTGTATTACGAAGGTACATTAACTGATATCACTGAGCGTAAACAGATTGACTTGGCCAAAACTGAATTCGTTTTCTTGGCCTCCCATCAATTGCGGACGCCGCTTTCGGCCATCAACTGGTATACCGAGGTCCTACTTAACGACTCCCAAGGCACGACTAACACCAAACAAACTGATTATCTGGAAAAAATTTACGCCTCTAACCAGCGGATGATCAATTTAATCAATGATTTCTTAAATGTTTCGCAAATCGAACTCGGCATTATTATCATCAAGCCACAAACGGTGGATCTAGTCGAAAAAAGCCGCAGTGCGCTGGAAGAATTAAAATCCCAATTCTCCGCCAAAGAAATAGAAATTCGGGAAAAATATCAAGGCCAGCCGCGGATCCAAAGCGACCCTAAAATAATCACCGTTATTTTACAAAACCTTCTCTCCAACGCCTTTAAATACACGCCCCCAAAAGGGCAAATCAGTATCACTATTACCAAACAAAAAACCGGGGTCGCGATATTAATTAAAGACAGCGGTTACGGCATACCGCACGATCAGCATCATCAAGTATTTACAAAATTTTTTCGAGCTGATAACATCAAAGAAAGGAGTGTTGCCGGAACCGGTTTAGGATTATACATAGTTAAATCGATGCTTACCAGAATCGGCGGGAAAATTAAATTTAAATCCGCAGAAAAAAGGGGAACTGCCTTTTACATTCATCTTCCTTTTCGTATAGCTTAATACATGCTTGCCAAAACGCCAAAAAGAATCTTAGTTGTTGAGGACGAACTTTTGCTTTTGGAGCTTTTGGTCGATACCTTGATCCACGAGGGCTTTACGGTATTCGAAGCCAAAAACGGACAAACCGGATTAAAACTGGCGCGCCAAAAAAAACCGGATTTAATTTTACTTGACGTAATGATGCCTAAGATGAACGGAATGACGATGCTAAAAAAACTCCGTGCCGACAAAGCCGGACAAAGGGTGCCGGTAATCGTCCTAACCAACGTCGGCGACTCGCAAAATCTGATTGAAGCGCTGGAATTCGATACTTGCCAGTTGGAACTAAGCCAAAACAAAGGCGCGGTTTCGAAAGTCAGCCACCAAGGCATTAAAACTTATTTGAACGCCCGGCTCAAAGGCGGGGTCACAGAATACTTAATCAAATCGAATTTAAAATTGACGGATGTAATTAAAAAAGTTAAACAAATCCTGCGCTAAAATTAATCGCTCTGAAAATAAAAAATGACTGCGATGACAGTCTTTTTTAGTTTAAAAAAATATTGACTCTGTTTAATTGACGCTATTTACCGTGGCGATACTTAGCGCTAAATTTGCTACCGCCTAGGCCGACTGCCAAAAAACCCCTGATTACTTTTTCCCAAACTTCCTGCTTTAAATGACGCGGCGAATGACGATATTTTTGGTCGTAAAATCGCTCATAAAGCATCGGACAATATGTCTTCATCACTTCTTCGCTGGCAAAGCCTTGAGTCGTAATCCCATTGTTAGAAAACTCGTTTTGCGCCCGATCCAAATGAAACCCAACTGTCAACAACGCCGCATTTTTTAACTTATGGGCATCAAATATTTCCTTGACCTCTACCGCATTAGTTTTGGTATCAATTGATTGCTCTTCCAAGATTACCGCATTTGCCAGTTTATCTAACTCGGCTTTGACATCTTCCAAGTTTGATTCTTTTTTGAGCTGCGCCGCATACTTAAGCACCATGTAATCTTTCATCGCCTCTGCCTCAGAAGGCCAGTTTTCGCCGGCAGTTTTCCCTCCGGACAAAATTATTTGCCCTACTCGCCCATTTTGATACATCTCTAAGGCAGCCCGAGCAGTCATTTTTGATTCTAAACTTAAATTGACTTTTTCGTTGTTGGGGTCAGCATCTTTTTCCGGCAATTCCCGCCAATTTTTTCCTAACACAATTAAAGCATCAAAATGCGCTGGTAAGGCTTCGGCTTCGACGTTTTTCTCTAAATTTTCAGGCGCCGGGGTATATCCGTTGCCAGACTCTCTAAACATAAATTTAGTTTAGCATAATGATTTTGATGTTGACAGTGAACGAACGTTCACTTATACTTAGAGTATCCTAAAAAGCAAATTTCTATGATACCCAAATACCCTCACCTCCAAAAAATCCAAAATTTTTATCAACATTACCGCCGCATGCCAAGCTACCGCGAGATCATGGAGCTTGTTGGCTGGAAATCAAAAAATGCGGTATTTAAACTGGTTAACAAGCTGGTTGATCAAAGGCTGATCAAAAAAGACAGCCATGGCCGGCTGTTACCCAGTTCGCTCTTTCACCAAGTGCCGCTTTTGGGCACAGTCGAAGCCGGCTTCCCCAGCCCGGCCGAAGAAGAAACTTCTGATACTATGAGTCTGGATGAATATTTGATTACCAACAAAGAGGCCACTTACCTCTTAAAAGTGCAGGGCGATTCGATGATTGAGGCTGGTATTATGCCGGGCGACTTGGTGCTGGTGGAACGCGGCACCGAACCCCAAGACAACGCCATTGTAGTCGCCGAAATTGACGGCCAGTGGACGCTTAAATATCTGCGAAAACGCGGCAAAACTTTTTTCCTGGAAGCCGCCAACAAAAAGTACCGGCCGATTTTTCCCAAAGAAGGCTTAAACGTCGCCGCCGTGGTTAAAGCGGTGGTGAGGAAGTACTGAAAATTGGTTATTGTTTGTATCTTGTTACTTGGTTATTGGTTATTAATATAAAACTACTTAATGAGCAACAATACCCCTCTCACCATTTCCACCTTCCCCCACGCCATCATCCATATTGATGGCGATGCTTTTTTTGCTTCCTGCGAGCAGGCGCGCGACCCGGCCCTGCGCGGCAAACCGGTGATTACCGGCAAAGAGCGCGGCATCGCGGCCTCGCTTTCCTACGAAGCCAAAGCCTGCGGCGTCCAGCGCGGCATGCGGCTTTCGGACATCAGAAAAATTTGCCCGCAAGTGATCATGTTACCGTCTGATTACGAAACCTACAGCCTATTATCACAAAGATTTTTTTCGATTGTCCGACGCTACACCCCGGACGTGGAAGAATACGGGATTGATGAATGCTTCGCCGACATCACCGGCTTACAGCGGCCGCTTAACGCCTCTTATCCCAAAATTGCCAGCCAGATACAAGCAGATCTCGCACGCGAACTCGGCTGTACTTTTTCGATCGGACTGGCGCCGAACAAAGTTATCGCCAAAGTCGCTTCCAAATGGAAAAAACCAGCTGGACTGACGATTATTCCCGGCCGGGACATTCATCGCTATCTTAATCAATTGCTGGTAGAAAAAATCTGGGGCATCGGGCATCAGACCAGGTCCATGTTGAATAAATATAATATTTATAACGCACTGGAATTCGCGCGCCAAAACGAAGACTGGGTTAAAGCCCATTTTTACAAACCACACTACGAAATTTGGCAGGAATTAAATGGCCGCTATGTACTCGAGCTGAATACTTCTGAAAAGCAATCGTACCAATCAATTCAAAAAGTACGAACTTTTACTCCGCCTTCCAGCAATCGCGACTTTGTCTATTCGCAACTGGCCAAAAATATCGAAAACGCCTGCATCAAAGCCCGGCGCTACTGCTTGGCCGCCAAAAGAATCGTGATTTTTCTGCGTACTCAGGATTTTCACGACCGCGGCCTGGAAATAAAATTTTCACGGCCAACCGCCTTTCCCAATGAAATTATAAAAGTGATTTTCCAGGCCTTTAACGAACTTTTTGATCCAACAAAACTTTACCGGACAACCGGCGCATTTCTGCAACAACTCGAGGAATTCCAAAATAAACAGCTGGATCTGTTTGGACAGTCATTGAAGATCGAAAAACTGACCCGCCTGTGGGGCGCAGTTGATAAAATCAAAAAAAAATACGGCAAACACACCGTTTATCTTGGCGCCAGCTTTTACGCCAACCAATTTGCCCAGCATCAGGGCGCGCGCGGAGCTTTGCCGACCCGGAAATCAAATTTATTCAAAGGCGAGTCCAGCCGCCGGCGCTTGGCGATTCCGATGTTAGCTCCGCCGAGTTAAAACTCAGCGATTTATCACTTTAAATTTCGATATTTTGATAAACATTCCGCGCGTTCCACATTACCCAGCCCTGCACTGTCGAGTCTTCTTCGACTGCTTTGATTTCTTGCTTAATTTTTGTCTGATCATACACCGCGCCCAGATCAAACGCCTGAATCCAAACGCGTAGTTTAGCCCGTCCTTTCGACATCAAAGGATGCGCTTTTTTAAGCCCGGTTGATATTACTTGATACGGATAGTCAGCCGGATTTTTGTACCCCAGGTAACCGGTGCTGTAATGGGAGGGATAAGCCATCGGATAGATGTAATCAACATTCAAGCGCGCGTCAGCCAAACGCTGGCCAATGCCCAGGTCGTAACTGGTATTCGCGCTATCAAGCGTTAAGCCGAAAAAATCCACGGACACCCAGGCCGGTTCATCTGCCAAATTCTGATCCAAATATTTAAAAAATGATTTTAAGGCCAGGGCTTTGGTGGTGTTAAGATGGCGATACACTGCCGAACCAATCGCGCCGTCTGACGGAAACCGGACATAATCAAAATTGATTTCATCGGCCCCGGCTTTGATCGCCTCTTTCGCGATCGCCAAATTATAATCCCAAACCTCTTGGATAGTCGGATCCATCCAAGCACTGCCGCTGGCGTCATGCCAAACTCCGCCTGAGACCGACGACACTGCCCAGCTTGGCTTTTTCGCCGCCAACTTGGGATCCAAAAATACTACCTGCCGAGCAATAACGTATATGCCCTGCGTCTGAAATTCCGCAAAAACCGCGGCCAAATCCACGATTAAAACATTTTTGATGACCTCTGGAATTTGACTCTGGTATAACACATAACCACTGGCGTCTTTGATGTCGATCACCACGGTGTTTAAATTATTATCTTTTAAATATTTGATTATTTGCTGACGTTTAGTGGCATTACCAGCCGAGTAACCGGTTAAGTACAAGCCTTTGGTGTAAACTGGCGCTGGTCTGCCTGCCGGAGTGTCAATATTTTTGATCTTGGTTAAATTATTGTTGGTGATGCCAACTGCTTTGGCGCGCATCAATTGCCAGGCCGCGAGCGGTGTGCCGAGTGATAGCGCTTGCCGGCTGACTGGATCAATATACCAGGCTTCGCCGTTTTTTTCGACCTGCAAAATTATTTGGCCGGACAGGTTATCAAGCAGTTTGGTTTTGACAGCTGTTGCTGGATTGCTTTTGATGATCTGCGCGAAATCAGTTTCGCTGATTCCCACTCCCAGCTTCTGCATCATCTTAAAAGCATCAGCTGGCCGGCCTAAATAATATCTTTCCAAATTGACCGGGTTAACATACCACGCCTCGCCCGCGCCTTCGACCGCCAGTAATAATCTGCCGCTCCATTTCTCAGCAAATTCCCAATCATAAGCCAGCGCTTTTTGGGGCAAAAAAATCATGATACTGATTAGAACAATGGCTAAGCGTAATTTCATTCATATTATTATACCACTCCTTTGTCATTCCTGCGACGTGCCCTTCCGAAGCCTTGAGCGCAGGAGGAAAGCAGAAATCTATACAATAGTCTCCGTGATCTTAAAAAAATCATGGGCGTAAGGTTACTTTTTTTACATCAAAAACCGCTCGGGTGAGCGGTTCCTTTTGTCATTCCGAGCTTGTCGAGGAATCCCTCGCGGTCCCATCAGCCACGCACGCCCGAAACAGCGCTGGCTGGGCATCTAAAGTTAAGGCGCCGGCAAAATCTTGAGCTTCTGATGGAAAATTTTTAACCAAAATCGCAAAATCCATTTCTGCGAGACTTCCTAAATCTAAAATGTCTTCCAAATACACGTGCTCAGTCGGAACATAACTAGTCCAGTCTCCCTCGCCTTTGCCCACGCGCGTCTTGTAACTTACGTTCCAAACGCCGCCGCTGATTCCCAGCATCATATCATTTTGCCGGATTCCCATATTAAGCCGGGTATTGCCGATATTACGGACAGTCGGTAGAGATTCAGTGCCAAAATCAGTGTCACCATCGAGAAACTGCTCGACATTCTCCGTAACCCCACCATAACTAACGTTGGAAAAATCAACTTCGTAAGCAGTGAGCGACAGATAGGTGAAATAATTTTCCGAAAAATTGCTCTCGGCTCCGGCAGAATCCAAGGTAATAATTTTAACCTTGTAATCTCCGGCCGGATCTTGGAAATTCAAAACTTGATCAGTGCAATAAACATTCGCCGTTTCTTTTATCAATTCACCGTCCGGATCGCAAATCTCGTTATAAGTATAGGTATCGCTTGAGCCGGGTAAAATGGAAAAAGTTGGCAAAGAATTATTGTTATTCTTGATGGTTTCACAAAATAATCTATAGCCTTCAATTTGATTAAGCTGATTCATCTGCACTTTGTCGCCAATTTTCGCGCCACAGCCACTAGCGCCAAAGTCAGGCTTTTCACTGCTGCCGCCACCCGGCAAATCCGGCTGCGTTTCAGGAAAACCACCGAAGGCTTTTTTGTTTGGATAATAAACATTGGCATAAATGCCTGAATCAATAGTTTGCCCCGAATCAGTGGCAATAGCACAAACAGAATAAGTTGATGTTGCGCCCCAAACGCCCGGCGCGTTAAATTGCGCGCCAACATCAATTAAATCGTCCTGACCAGTCAAATCCTCATAACGTCCAGCCATTTCCCAACTGACTTTGATGCCTGGAACTGGCATAGCGCTTGAGGAATCGTCGATACTCTCAGGCGTTGATCCAGAAGAAGCGCCAGACCCAGTGCCGGTCGAAGTTGATTCATCAGTTGAGGAATCAAAAGTAGCAGTTTCTGTCGAGGCTTGTTCTAACCCGGCGCCAGCTGTTGCTGAAAGCGTCGTGTTATCTCCTAAGACTTCGCCGGTTGTTACACCTGTCGGTGGAGTGGTGATCGTCATTTCCAGTTGGACTTCTGCAGAGCTGTCTGGCTGGCTTTCAACCGGGAGAGGCGTAGAAATTTCCTCGGTTGGTGGATTGCCGATGTCTTCCCCTGCTGGCTCAGGTGCCGAACTGGAATCAGCCGGCGCTTCCAGTGTAACTTCTTGGGCCAAAATTTTGAACGGCAACCCGGAAACAAAAATTAAAATAAAAACTAAGGCAAAAATAAAATTATTTTTATTCATATGTGGTTCAAAAAAAAAGGAGTTTGCCCCCCTTTTTTCATTTATAAAATCTGTTTCTATCCTAGCACAAACCGTTTTGTAGCACAATAGTTTAAAAAACCGCTAAATAAACTATATTTTGGTGACTGTGCCAGTGTTCGCGTTCACTTCGACCCTATCGCCATTTTTTAAAACATGGGTCGCGATTTTGGCACCGATAATACAAGGCTTTTTTAGTTCGCGCGCGACAATCGCCGCATGGCAGGTGATTCCACCTTCGTCGGTTACAATCGCGGCCGCCTTTTTCATTGCTGGCAAGTACCAAGGCGAAGTCATCGGGGCCACCAAAATATCACCTTTTTTGACAAACTCTAATTGCCCTCGATTTAAAACCACCCTCACCTTTCCTTTAACGCAACCGGAATACGCAATTACACCGCGTAACTCTTTGATCTTAAGTCGAGCCCGCTCTTTCTTTAGTCGATATCCTAAACTGGTTAGTTTTTGATTGATTTCCGCTTCCGAGATGATTTGATAATCAAAATATAGCCAAACTGAGTTCTGTCGCTGAACGATGCTAGATGGTAATGGCTGCCCATGTTTTAAGCTTTGCCTTATTTCCGTAAGCGTCGCCAGCTTGATTAAATCCGGTGACCACCGCTGTCGCCTGGCGATCGCTTCTAACAGCAAACTAAACGTATTGACTGCCTCACTAAAAAATACGTTACCCTCTGCCTCACGCCATTTAAATATTTGTTCAATCAACTGGGAATCGAATAATAAATGACCTTGCTCTTTAAAATTTTGCTGATAATGCGGCAATCGATGGGCAATATATAAACCGGAAAAACCTTGAGTAAATAATTTAGCACCTAGAGATAGTAGCGCTAGCAATTCCTCGGCACCAGCACTTTTTTTGACTTTAAGGCGGTGACAAAAAATTAAAAATTTAAGCATCGCTTGATGCAGTAAATCTAGTTTGTCAGCGTTATCTTTTAACCAGATCGCAAGTTCTCGCGGTAAATCAATCTCAAACCGCTTTAGGTCAGTATAAATTTCAAAAACTCCCTCCCTGAATAAAAATGCGATGGCACTGCAAGGCATCCCAAAAAATCTGGGGAAATCTTTATCGCGACTCTGATACCAGCACTCGATTGCCACGAGCGGCGCATCGCGCGTTAAATATTTTTCTAACGTTCTTTTTTTATTTTTTCGCCGCGAGATATTTTTTTCCATGGCCAACGGTCGTATTTATGGCAACGCCTGCCTTACAAAGTGGGCATTTATCTTCATCAAACGCTTCGGCTTTGATTATTCCTAACGAAAAAAATGGCGCGCCGATTGACTGCGAGGTCACATTTTCCGGATCGCGATTAACCACCACGCAAACGGCGACGACGTTACCGCCGACTTCTTTAACGCTGTTGACTACCTTTTTGGCTGAACCGCCGGTATTGGTAATGTCTTCGACCACTAAAACTCTTTTGCCCTTAACTAGCTTGTCATAACCGCGCGTAAAAATTTGATTATTGGAAGCATCTTTTTCCGTATAAACTCCCAAAACTTCTTTGCCGATGATTTGCGACAAATGATAAGCAGTCCAGGTGGAAAGAATAATTCCACCCAAAGCCGGCCCGACCACAACTTCGATCTTCATGTCCTGGTGCTTTTCAGCAAACATCTTGCCGACCGCCGATATTTCCGCGGTGTGCGGATACAAGGCATCTTTGTTGATGTAAACACTGCCGTGTTTGCCGGAAGTATATACAATATGGCTGTCGGTAATAATCGCGCCGACGTCTTTGAGAATTTGAGTGATGTTGTTCATGGGGTTAAGTTAATTGATTTTAGACAATGTGTATAGTTTATTAAGCGCGCTTTTCACCTCACCACGCCGTATCGTTTAAAACGGCTTTGGCCAATGTTACCAGCCGGATACTTCCATAATGATTTTCGACGTCATGCAGTAATTTTTCCGTTAGGGCTTTCCATTCTTTACGGTAGACTGCATCATCCCTTAAAGTTTCATCATACATGCTGGCAATTTTATCGCATAATTTAAGCAATTTGACTAAGTGGCTTTTACCCTCGATTTTTTGTTCATCCTCCCACGAATCATGGGTCATTTCCTTAACTAAATCAATCACTTGCGTATCAACATAATCTGGAATGCCTAAATTTGTATCTTCCAATACGTCGTGTAATAACAGCGCTTGATAACCAATGGCTCTTTCCGCGAAAGGAATGCGCTGATCGTTGAGCAACGTCATGGCACACCAAATCGGGTGAACGGCAAACGGCACTTTTCCATTTTGCCGAAAATCATTTCTGGTATTGTGTTCCTGGTGCGCGCTGTACGCTAAATCCAAAAGTTGTTTTAAATTTTTTGGCTCTATTTTTTCCATAGTGATTGCAAAATACTTAATGTGCCCACTAAAACCGGCTGGTGTAATAAATAAATTAAGAGCGAATTACGGCCCAGCCATCTGAGAAAATCAAAAATTAAATTCGGCGGCGCATCAACGATTTTGAATTTCCTGATTCCTAGCGGATACAGAGCTCTCCCAATAAGAATACCGACAAGTATCACTCCAAACCAGGGAATAATCGGCGTGTAATCAACCGAAGAAAAATTAATCGGCTTGAGACCGGCCCAACTAAGATAGGGAAAAGTAAAAGTTTGGTGTTGAAGTAGATATCCACCCAAAAAAGTTACGGCCGTCGCCAACAGAATCATTAAACTTGAAGCGCGGATAAAAAGATAGCCAAGGATAATTGATATTCCGATTAAATGAAGGATGCCAAATCTGACGTAATCGCCGCCAAGCGCCAAGCGCGTAACAAGTGTTATCAGTAAGCCTAATAAAAAAATAAACAATCCGCGTTTTACAAAAAATTTATAATTAGGATGTTTGACGTAACTTAGCGCCATCCCGACGCCAACTAGCAAAAGAAACAAGATTAAAGTAGTTCTCGCAAAATAGAGCCAGAAGCCTGATATTACCGTAATGTTAATCAACTTAAGAAAGGTAAGATCGTAAAGGAAATGATACAGAATCATCATCAGGATTGCAACCCCGCGCCCGGCATCAATTTCCCAATATCTAATGGCCGTGTTCGAATTCATTATAATGTAAACTTACAAATATTTCTGCGGATCAAGCCAATCATCAAGTTCTGGCTGTGTTTGGACATAGCCGCGAATATTTATTGCTGTTCCCTGATGGATGCCCAAATGCAGATGCTTGCGCTCGCCGTCTGTTTCCGCAGTATAGCCCTGGCCCAAAATTCCGAGTTGATCGCCGGCGGAAATTTCCAGGTCGTCGACACTAGCTTTGACGCTTTCAAGTTTTAAATGCCCGTAGATTACGGTAACTGTTTGATTTTCCAGCTGGCATTTTTGAACTACTACTCCGCCATAACCGCTGACCCATTTTTTGAGGGTGAGCGACCCGGTACAAATGGCGTAAACTGGGACAGCAGTGTCTTTTTCGGTAGCCAAAGTCTCGAAATCTACACCAGTATGATAGCCGGAAAACCGCTCCGGACTGATCGGCGAATTTTGCGGCGAAATTTTTATTCCAAACGGCTTTTTGGCGATTCGGCTGAGGGCATCAGCGATCGGCGGGGTTATTTTGTAATTTTGCATACTGGACGCACTGGACTCTGCCGTAGGTTCCTTGATTTCCGCTACGCTATTGCTGTCGTTTGTTGCTGTCGGAGTTGACGATTCTTGTACTACCGAAATTGGGGAAACAGGACTACCTGTGTCGACTTTATCTTTCCGCGTAAATAACAAATACAGGCCGGCAATTATGACGACAATAATGAGTGCTATTACTATTTTAAAATATTTGTTCATACATGATCATCTATTTTGAGTAATTATAAGTTACATAGAAATACAGCTAAAGTAAGCTCCGGCAATTTCCTTCTTTCCAGTCAATCAATAATTCTTTTTCAGTAAAAAAAGCCCCGCATCAAACTGATATAAAAACTCTTTTAATTTCATAAAATAAAAAATGTGGGCGGATAGAACCTATCGCCTTACATCAGTGCGTTCTAAAATTCTGAATCCCTCAATAACGGCTTCACAAAGAAAATTTTCCAGCTGAGTGCAGTCCTCTTTGGTTTGAGCTTTGTAGAGATATGTGTAATAGAGCTTTTTTTGTTCCTGGCGAATTATTGCTGGTGCGAAATCCGCACTAAGTAACATTGCGTTCATAAACAGACGTCCAACGCGGCCATTACCGTCAGAAAAAGGGTGAATCTGTTCAAACTTACTATGAATGCTAGCGGACAAAGCTATGATGTCTTTATTTTTTTCAGCAACCATAATTATTACCTCTCTCATCAATTTAGGAACCCTTAAATAATTTGCCGTTGGCAGATTAATGCCGGTGATTCTGACGGCATGATTACGATAAGTTCCAGCATCAGGACGAACGCCGTTCATCAGAATGCTATGGAATTTAAGTACCAGATTTTCATCTATTCTTTCTTTTTTGGCGACATGATCAAATAAGTAATTTAAAGCCGTTTGGTGATTTTTTGCTTCCAATTGTTCGGTCAAACTTTTATTCGGCAAAGCTACATTGTCAAAAAGAATTGCTGCCGTATCCGGCTCAGTGAGCGTACTACCCTCAATGCTATTACTGTGATAGGTGAGTTTTAAAATATATTGATCTCGGACATCTGGATTAGCTAAAATTTCTTCAACAACACTTTCGTATTTTGATGATTTTTGCTGTATTATTTGTTTTTTAACGGTTAGCTGATCAGCGGGAATTATTTTTTGGCCGGTCACTTCTAAAAACAGCTCATTAATGGCGGCTTGCATTTTGGGTCTGGGACTGGATTTACCGGTCCACCAACTATTAAAGGCGACAAAAGATACGCCAAATTTTTCGGCCAGCTTAGTTTGGGTTAAACCCAATAGTTTTTGAATGATTTCTAATTTTTGTCGTATAGACATATAAAATTTGTTCTTATTGGCTAATAAATCTATATTAGCAAACTTTATAAAGTTAGTCAAAACATCGAGGCTTTATAAAGTTTAGAACCATTAGAACCAGTCGTAAAATAAAAAATGGCTCGAATAAGCCATATTTTTATTGGGGTCGCATCGTAGAGGCTATTATATCAATACTGCAACGGCAAAGTGCGTATGTTTATATTCCGGATTTAGCGCCGGGCGCTTAAAACTTTACATTCCCAAATTATTTTTTATAAAATCTGTTAATAATCGTAATAATCCTTCCCTATTCTCGGTCCGAGAGTTGGCAACGGTAATAGCGATATCATACAACTCTCGCCAGCTAGCTTTAAGCCAAGCATCATTCAATTGCAAAAAAACCATTAAAGAAACGCAGGCAATTCTTTTATTTCCGTTTAAAAATGGGTGTAATTTAATCAGCTCGTAGAATAACACAGCGCCCTGTTGATGGATAGTTGGATAGGCGGAGCGTTGCGGAGCAGCTAAAGCGGTCTCAAGCTGATTTGCGAATCTGGTCTCAAAAGACGGAATAGGCTCATCGAAAGTCAGATGAGCCTTGGCATATTCATAACAAATATTTTTTACATCGTCTAATGTAAGAAATTGCGACATAATTAATCTGACCCTAACTTTTTCAGAGCCTCCCCGTATTCCCGCACCGTTCGCTCCACCGCTCGTTTGATAATCCGTTTTCGTTCATCTGGTTTATTGGGGTCTAACTTTTCCGGCTGCGTCGCGGGGTGAATTATTTTTTTTAGTAATTTAACCATAAAATTATACTAACAAATTTATGCTTATCTGACAATAACACATTTCTAGTGGCTTTGTTGAATAAATCATTTTATGGCTCTAGATATGGGTTTTTAGACGGACAAAAAAGAGTAAAAAATAGAGAAATGAGTAAAATGTGGCTTAAAATAAAGGATAAATTGATTCATTTATTCAACAAAGCCATTTCTAGTTATCAAAAAAATGGCCTGTCTAAGCAAAATTTTAATTGGGGTCGCGTTAAGCGCGACGATACCCAAGCTTAGCTTGGGGTCATTCATGGTAAAAATCGGAACAGCACAATAGTAGCAATGGCGCGCTTATTTCACTTTACGCAAACTCTACTTTCAAACTTTTATTAAAAACCTGCGCCAGTTTCTGTAAGGTATCAAGAGTAAAATTCTGATTACCTTGCTCTATGCGAGCAATAACACTTTGGGTAGTGTTGAGCTTTAAAGCAAGTTCTCCTTGGGTAAGCCGGTGCTCTTTTCGTAGCTTATTAATTTCGTAGGCAATCTCCAATTTTAAACCTTCTTCGTCGTAGGCTTCCCTGATTGCGGGTTTTTTGAATTGTTGCTTTAAGTATCTGCCAAAATCGGTGTCTTTGGTAAGTTGTTTATATTTTTGTGCCATAGGAATCTATAAAATCGTAGTAATTATTTTGTGCTTTCTCCATCTTAACCTTTTACCGCCATCCTGCCAGTGATGGTGTTTTTATAAAAATTCACCGTATATGTGATGATGACCATTGTGTTTGATAAAAGCATAGCTTATATGCGATATTAATGCAATGCCCTAACCGCTTAATACTTTTTACTCTTTCTTCCTTCAAACAGAATCATACAATAA
The DNA here is from genome assembly GCA_001818235.1 of Candidatus Jacksonbacteria bacterium RIFOXYB2_FULL_44_15. Lineage (GTDB taxonomy): Bacteria > Patescibacteriota > Patescibacteriia > UBA9629 > UBA9629 > UBA9629. The sequence goes on from MHJY01000012.1 coordinate 14,116, forward strand.
GTCGCGAGATTTGCAACATTAAATGACAATCCCTTAATCAAAAATACCGCCACAGAAGCGGTAAAATTGTTGGGACGGCCCCGTACCGGAGCGAAACGAATGGTATGGGGTGGCAGATGGGCTTTGACCAATCACTTTCTTAAGTGACACAAATAAAGGCTTAAAGTCATCTCTTGGTTCTATACCTATAACTCGCTCGTCTTTGACCCAAATTTTCTTGATTGCCATCTTAATCCAAGCCCGCCTTTCCTCATTATCCAAACCCTTTAAGTTCCAGAACTTTTTAAAATCTTTTAAAAATGTTTCGGCAAGTTTTAAAAAATATTGTTTCTGACTTTGCTTGGCGATGGGTATTTTGTCTAAACTCTTAAATTTTTCTAACTGCGTGTCTATCCCTTGCAATTTATCAAGATATTCCTGATGCGTTAGCTGTTCAGTATTCATGAAGATAAAATTTAATTTCTCCTTTTGTTTTTTAAGCCTGCTTAATGTGTCTAAATCTATATTTTTGATTTTTGACCCTTTAAACAAGTCTCGCAATTTATCCAGAGTTTTTTTAATAACATCCTCTGGGAGTTCCAGACTTTCCATCAATTTTAACACTTGTTTATCAATAACTGTGCAATTAACATCAGATTGTGAACAGCCCTGATTCTCCCGTTTGAATTTGCATCCATAAAAATAGCCTTCCCTTTTATCCCATAAATGGGTCTCACAATACATCTTAGGCTCTAATTTAAGCTGTAACTTATCTTTTTTAGCTTTAAGGACACAGCTATAGCAATAAAGCATTCCTTGAAGTAAATAAAATCTATGCTGGGCAACTGGTCGGCCAAAATTTCCACGTCTTTCTTGTAAAATGCCTAAAGCCTTATTATATAACTCCTGGGGAATAATAGGTGGGTGTTTACCTTTTATGTCTAAATAACCACTTCTCCTTGAACCAATATCTCCCAGGTAAACCTTATTACAAAGATTCTCCTTTACTGAAGAATATGTAAATGGATTGCCTTTTAGAGTTCGCACGCCTTTATCATTCAGAATTTTGCAAATATCAGCCATGGAATAATTTCCAGTAGCATATCGCTCATGAATAAACTTAACCCACACTGAAGCACTTTTGTTGATCAACCATTTCTTCTCGTATATTGGCCGCCCCATCTCCTCATCATAGCCAACCTTTTTTTTATAATACCCAAAAGGTGGATTTCCACACTGGTAGCCTTGCTTTTTTTTCTCTGCTAAAGAATCTCGCATCCACGCACTCAACTGCTTACTATAATAAGCATCAAAAAGTTCATTTATCCCTTCCTGTAAGAAAGCACTCGGCTTTCTCCAATCACCCATTGGTTGAGTAACTGACTCAACATCGATCTTAAGCTTTTCTCGTAAAAGTGTCTTATATTGCCTTGCTTCTTTAATGTTTCGTGCAAAACGAGAAGTATGATAGACGAGAATTATATCGAAATTATGCTTCTCGGCATCATTAATCATCCGCAGGAAATCAATACGCTTTTCTGCAGAGGCACCTGATAATAAATCCTTATATACTTCTACAATCTTAATGTTGTGCTTCGTAGCATATTCTCTAATCATCCGCTCTTGGTTGTCTGGCGAAAAACCTTTATCTTGCT
>MHJY01000013.1 GCA_001818235.1 Candidatus Jacksonbacteria bacterium RIFOXYB2_FULL_44_15
CGGCTTCGCAGGTGGTCGGCTTGGATAAATTCGCCGACCCCTACTATCACCTTAAACACCAGCTGTTAAAAGGCGTCTTGCCAGGTTTTATTTGCTTGCTCGTTGCTGCTAAAATTCCTTACAAGTTCTGGCGGCGTTTAGCGTTCCCGCTATTCATTGTTTCCATTATCCTCCTGCTTTTGGTTTTTATTCCTGGCCTAAACTTTAGCCATAACGGCGCCAAGCGCTGGTTAGTTTTTGGGCCTTTAAACTTTCAGCCGACAGAGTTTGTTAAAGTGGGCGCGATTATTTTTTTCGCCGCCTGGTTTTCGCTCAAAAAAAAACTGGAAGAGATCAAGAGTTTTCAATACACCCTCTTGCCGTTTATTAGCTATTTAGGTATGATAACGGCGCTCATCGCGCTGGAGCCGGACATTGGCACTCTATCGGTAATTGTTTTGGCGGTTTTGGCAATCTATTGGGTGGCTGGCGCCCGTTTTTTGCACCTCGCATTACTGGCACTTTTGGGAATCGTCGCGTTTTTAATTTTGATTTTAGCGGCGCCGTATCGGCTGGCGCGGGTGACCAGTTTTTTTAATCCGGAAAGCGACGTTTCCGGCAGCAGTTATCAAATTAACCAGTCGCTGATTGCCGTTGGTTCGGGCGGACTTTTTGGGCAAGGGCTCGGGCAATCGAAACAAAAATATCAGTACCTGCCGGAAGTGGTCGGGGACTCGATCTTCGCTGTAATCGCCGAAGAACTGGGTTATCTTATTACAGCGGCCTTTCTCTTGCTCTACTTATTCTTTATCACTCTCTGTTACCAGGTTGCGGCCCGCAGTCCGGACTTCTTTGGCAAATTTATTGCCACCGGCATTGCCACCTGGCTGGCTTATCAAGCTTTGATTAATGTGAGTTCCATGGTCGGCGTTACGCCCTTAACCGGCTTGCCGTTTCCTTTTTTAAGCTACGGCAGTTCGTCAATGATCGCGACCTTAATTGCCGTCGGACTCTTAATCAATATTTCCCAATATACTTATACGCCGACGCTCGCACCGCTTAAATCCAAAAAAAGAACAAAATGATTTTCACCCGCAAAAATTTGTAAGGCAAAATTTAGGCGGGTACCCGCTAACTATGCGCATTATCTTAACCGGTGGCGGAACGCTGGGATCAGTAACCCCGCTTTTGGCCATCGCTCAAAAATTAGAAAATCGCCAAACGACCGTTGAATTTCTTTTTGTTGGATCGAAAAAAGGTCTGGAACGCGAACTGGTATTAAAGTCCGGCTTAAAATTTAAAAGCATCCCCACCGGCAAACTGCGCCGATATTTTTCCTGGCAAAATTTGGTCGATTTAGGCAAACTTGCGTTAGGTTTTATTAAATCTATTGCAATCCTATGGACTTTTAAACCACAGCTCATTATCGCGGCCGGCAGTTATGTTCAGGTGCCGCTTATCTGGGCAGCCGGAATTTTTTACCCCCGCGTAAAAATAATGATTCATCAGCAAGATGTCAAGAAAGGCCTGGCCAATGCCTTATGCGCCCGATTCGCGGATAAAATAACCGTTTCCCTTAGTAAATCGCAAGCTGATTTTCCCGGAGATAAAGTGACCCTTACCGGCAACCCGATTCGTGAAGAAATTTTGCACGGTGACATCAAATGGGCTTTCTTAAATTGGTCGCTTGTTACCAACTTGCCGGTAGTTTTGATCTTAGGCGGCGGCACCGGAGCTTTAACGTTAAACGAGAAAGTTGTTTCAGCGCTCCCGCAACTCTGCAACGTTTGCCAAATTATTCATATTACCGGAGCAGGCAAACAATTAGCGGTTAAGGCGCCCACTGCCAACTACTTGGCGACGGAATTTTTGACCGACGATTTAAAGCATGCCTACAGCGCCGCTGATTTAATCATCACCCGCGCCGGCTTTGCCACTTTAAGCGAACTGGCCGCTCTGAGCAAACCGATAGTCATTATTCCCTTACCCGGCACGCATCAGGAAGATAACGCCCGTTTCTTCGCCGGAGCCGAAGCGGCGGTGGTTTTAAATCAAGCGAGTTTGACTGCGGATCAATTAGCGAGCACTATTCGCGAGCTTTTGACCGACAACGATCGCCGGTTTCATTTGGCGGTTAATATCAACAAACTTATGCCCAAAGATGCGACTGCCCGATTTGTTAAAGAAATTATTAAGTTGATTGATCGAACCATCCAGTTAAAACAATGGTAATATGGAACATTTTTTTAGTAAATCCGAGCGAATTCTGTTTATCGGCATCGGCGGTATCGGCATCTCTGCCATCGCCAAGCTCGCCCTAAGCCAAGGGGCGACAGTTTTTGGCGTTGATCTGGCAAGCTCAAGCATCACGCGCGATCTGGAAACCTCAGGAGCAATCATTAAAATTGGCCGCCAAGCAACTTTTGACCTCAAAAAACAGGGCATCAGTTTGATTGTTCAAACAACCGCGGCACCGGCTACGCACCCGCTTATTAAAAACGGTAAAAAACTAAACATACCGATTTTAACTTATCCGCAAATATTGGGTGAGATTTCTAAAAAATTTATAACTATCGCGGTTTCCGGTATGCACGGCAAAAGCACCACAACCGCGATGATCGGAATTTTATCGGTTGAGGCCGGTTTGGATCCGCTCGTGATTGTTGGAACCAAAGTAAGAGAGTGGGGCGGAAATATTCGGCTGCCGCTAAACTCTCGATTCAATAAAAATCAGCCGCTTTTTATTGTTGAAGCCGATGAGTACAAAAGCGCCATGTTAAATTTATCGTCGACTGTTATTGTTTTAACCAGAATCGAAGAAGACCATCTTGATTATTACCGCGATCTCCAGCACATTAAACAAGAATTTAAAAAATATTTAAAAAATCTGGCCCCGTGCGGCGCCCTAATCGCGAATTGGCAAGATAAAAACATCAGGGCACTGGCAAAAAACTTCCCCAACAAAATTATCAAATATAATAATAATGATGATGATGCATTGGCGGCGAAAATAAAATCAATCCTCAAGGTGCCTGGCCGGCATAATCTGGAAAACGCTTTAGCCGCCTACAAAGTAGGGGAATATCTAGGCTTATCCGAAAAACAAATTTTATCCGGGCTCGCTAAATTTAACGGCACCTGGCGCCGATTGGAGCTGGCAGGAAAAATCAAAAAAAATAATGCTGAGATTAACATTATTTCCGATTACGCTCACCATCCTTCCGAGATAAAAGCGTCGCTCCAGGCGATCCGCGAGCAATATCCCGATAAACGCATCCTGCTGGCCTATCAACCGCACCAGCATAATCGCACCAAAAAATTATTTAAAGATTTCGTAACTGTCTTTGACCAGGCAGATGTAGTAATTATGAACGAAATTTTCGATGTAGCCGGCCGTGAAGAAAATCCTGACCAAAACATCAGCTCGCGTGATTTAGTGAGAGCGATACAAAAAAGAATAAAAAAGAGATTAGAAATTAAAAACTTAAAATTGCGTTCTTGTTGCTATGCTAAAAATTTATCAACGACTAAACTCAAAATTTTGAAATCAACCAAACCGAATGATATAATAGTCATCATGGGAGCAGGTGATATTGATACGGTGGCGCGACAACTGGTTGCTAAAAAATATGGCAAAGTTAAATACCATCAACAATCTTAATATTCAAACAAACGTCTTGTTGGCGCCGTACACCGCTTTTAAAATCGGCGGGCCAGCGGATTATTTTATAGTGGTAAAAACCGAGTCTGAGCTGATTAGCGCCTTAAACTGGGCGATAGAAAAAAAACTGCCCTATTATATTTTAAGCGGCGGTAGCAATATCTTGGTGGCTGACCACGGTTTCCGCGGTTTAGTGATAAAAATGGCACTGGATCAATATAAAATTGTCCGCCATCAGGTAATCGCCGATAGCGGCGTTTCGCTCCAATTGCTCGCCAAAAAATCCGCCGAGCTGGGCCTTGAGGGTTTAGAATTCGGGATTGGCGTTCCCGGAACCGTGGGCGGAGCGGTTTACGGTAATGCCGGTGCCGCTGGACAAGAAGTAAAAAATGTCGTCACAAAGGTGAAAATTCTGCGTATCGAAAAAAACAAATTAAAATATGCGAGCCTCGGGCGGAGCGCCTGCCGTTTCGGCTATCGAGACAGTATTTTTAAAAAAAATAAAAACTGGATTATCTTAAGCGCCGTTTTTAACCTTAAAAAATCAACTCCCCAAAGGTGCCTTGATAAATTAGCCCAAATACTGAAAGATAAAATCGCCAATCAGCCCCTTGGGGCGCGCTCGGCCGGCTCAATTTTTATAAATCCGCCTGGGCATTCGGCATGGGATTTAATTTGCGAAGTCGAATTAAAAGGTTGCCGCATCGGCGGGGTGCAAATTTCCGAGAAACACGCCAATTACATTATCGCGACCGACAATGCGACGGCAGAACAAGTGGTAATGCTGATTGCCATGATCAAGCAACGGGTCCGCGACCGCCTTAAAATCCAGCTCCAAGAAGAAATCCAATACGTCGGTTTTTAATAAACACCAAATGCAACTAGATCACAAAGGCAAAAGGAAAATATTTTTTTTATTGGGCGGAATTCTCTGCCTGGCGGTTGTGATAACCGCGCTGATTCTGCCGCAGGCCGAAATCCGCCTCAAGATCAACGAAAAAAATTTCAAAAAAACCTACCAGGCTAAACTGGAACCGTCTTTGCAGAATCCTTTGCCAAGCCTTGACCTTTTACCGGCCAAACTGGAACCAATCTCCGAAACTAATCCTGAGGAACGCTATATATTCACCCAGGACAACATTATCAAATTTTTGGTGATTAAAATTGAAAGCGAAATTGAACCGGATGAAAAAATAAATCAAAACAGTTTAAAATATCAGGTTGAGGTTGTTGATAAGAAAAACAAAATGATAAAAATTTACGCCGAGACTAAAATTACGCCGAATATTGATCAAAAAAAAATAAAACTGGACCTCCGCGGGCACACCGTAAATTATGCGTTGAGCTATTTAAAAAATCTACCTGTAATTAATCAGGCAGATATCAAAATCAAACCAAAATTTTTACCGTTTTTGCCGATCATCCAGGATAGAATACGAATTACTCAAGACGATGAGTTGTAATTAACGGTTGCGTCGATTTTGCTTAAGCTGTGCGGGTGGCTTTCTTTGAGGCCGGCTGGCGTGATCTCCACAAAATGAGCCCGTTTTTGCATCTCAGTAATATTTTTAGCTCCCAAATAACCCATCGCCGATCTCAAACCGCCGGTTAATTGAAAAATCACGTCCGCGAGCAAACCGGCGTAACGAACACTGCCAGATATCCCTTCTGGCACTAGTTTTTTATTAGGGGCGCCGGCTTGGCCGTAGCGATCCTTAGAACCGCACTCCATCGCTTCTAAGGATCCCATGCCCCGATAAATTTTATTTTTCTCGCCATTTTTTTCTTCCAGCTTGCCTGGGGATTCGTCGGTACCGGCCAAGAGGGAACCGATCATTACGCAATCAGCGCCAGCCGCAATGGCTTTGGCGATATCGCCTGAATATTTAATCCCGCCATCAGCAATAATCGGCACTTCCAGCCGTTTTGATCGCCGTCGGCCAGCAACTGCTTCTACAATTGCCGTAATCTGCGGCACGCCGACGCCGGTAATTATTCTGGTCGTGCAAATTGATCCAGGGCCAACGCCTACTTTAATCCCATCAGCTCCGGCCTTAATTAAATCATCAGCCGCCTCGCTTGTAACGATGTTGCCGGCAATAATGTCCACTGCCGCTAACCGCGAATCTGCTTTAAGGTCGCGCACCATCTTGGCGACGCCCAGAGAATGGCCATGCGCGGTGTCCACCACCAAAACATCAACTCCGGCCGTGGCCAGCGCCAAAGCCCGATCAAATTGCTCACTGCCAACTGATATCGCGGCGCCGACTTTAAAGCCGGCGGCTTTTACTTTTTTAACCTCCGCCGCCTGCGAGGTAATATCCATATTTTTATGGATAAAACCTAAACCTCCGGCCTGGGCCAAGGCAATGGCCAATCTGGACTCGGTAACCGTGTCCATCGGCGAACTTACGATGGGAATGTCAAGCAAAATCCGGCGCGAAAGCCGGGCGGAGATATCGGTTTCCCGCGGTAATATTGCGGATTTCTGAGGTATTAATAAAACGTCGTCAAAGGAAAGCGCTTTTTTTATGATCATAGTTTTAAAAATGATTAAACCAAAAACTTACGCAATGTTATCCTTGTCATTTATTTTAACGGCAATGTAAAACTGAAAGTACTGCCTTTACTTTGGATTGATTCAAACCAAATCCGTCCGCCATGACCCTCGATAATATTTTTGGTAATAAATAATCCCAGGCCTGATCCGGAAGTTGAGGCCATGGCCGCGTTTTCCGCCCGATAAAATTTAGTAAAAATGCGTTGCTTATTATCTTCCGGAATGCCAATGCCGGTATCCTTAACCGTAAACAGAACTTCCGATTTAGCCTTATCAAAACTAAGCGAGACCGTAACGTTGCCGTGCGGCGGCGTGTAATTAACCGCGTTATCAACTAAATTTTCGATTACCAACACCATCTTTTCTTCGTCGACGTTTACTGGCAACACTTTTTCGCGAGGTTTAATAAATTTAAAATTCAATTGCTTATTTTTACTGACTTCCAGAAAAGGCGCGATAACCGTTTCCGCTAATTTAATGAAATCAACATTCTTATTTCGTAAAACAAACCGACCCTGCTCAATCCGGGCCACATCCAATAAATAATTAACCAGCCCGATCAACCGCTCGTTATGTTCATCTGTCCGCATCAGCAAATCACGCTGTTCGGCCGTAATAGCCCCCAGATTGCCGTGCAACAGCAAGTGCAAACTCCATTTAACCGTGGTGAGCGGCGTCCGGAGTTGATGGGCGGCTACCGAAACAAATTCGGTCTTCATTGTTTCTATAGCTTTTTCTCGCGTAATATCATGCAAAATAACCATTTTCCCAAGCGTTTCTCGACCGGTCAAAAAAGGAAAAGCCGAGATTTCCAAAACCTTATCCGATTTAAGCTCTAACTGTTTGCGGTAAACTTTTTTGATATTCAGGCCCAAAAAATTGATGAGCGGCATAATATTAGTAACTTTCGTAAGAGCCGCGGCCATTTTGCCGACCACGGACGATTCGTCCAATTGCATCATTTCTTTTGCTTGCGGATTGATCAGCGTTAAAACATTGTGAGGATCAAAAATTAAAATTCCATCAGCGAGATTTTTGATTATGGCTAAAGTTTTGTCGCGCTCTTGCTCAACCTTCTTCTGCTCTTCGGCCACGTCCTCTAAAATATTCATTAAAGCCGCCCGCGAACGCAACAGATCTTCGCTTTTTTCTTCCAACTCGATAGTCCGGGCGCAGACTGTGCCATTCCGGCCTTCGGTTAACTTAACATTTTCGCTAATGTCGTATATCCCGAGAAAATATCCGATAATATTTTTTTCACAATCATGGCGCGGTGATAAATATAAACTTCTCGAAATCTGCCGATCGCGCAGTAAAAGCGTTGCTCTGGCGCCTTTAATAACTTCGCCTTTAAGCACACGCGCTTCCAATTCGGCGAACTGTTCTTGTTCACAAAAAAGCTTTGCGACTGTACTTCCTAAAACTCCCGCTTTTTTTAAACCGATTAAATTTTCAAAAGCCTGATTAATATCCAAAATAAAGCCCAGCGGATTAACGATTATAACCGGTAAAGGCAAAAATGCTGAAAATTCATCCAAATAATAACGCAAATCTTCCAAATCTTTGCGCAAATATTCTAATTTGGTTGTAGCACTGGGCAGTGTTGCCGATTCTGGCATAAAATTTATAATTTACGTTTAATCGGTCGGCGGGCGCTAACTTTGGGCGACTTGGATCCGCGCTTCTGCAATTTGCTGATTTCTCTTTTTAGCTCGATCATTTTAATTTCTCGGCCGACGGTCAGCCGCTGAAATTTTTCCAAATTTTGGATTTGCTCCGTTAATTGTTTTTCGAATTTTTTCGTTTCGGTGATGTCAACTAACGAAAAAATATACCCTACCACTTCGCCGTCCTCGTCGCGCCGAGCAATCGCCGAAACCGAAACTATAATCTCTCGTCCGGACTTGGATCGTACCACGGTTTCGAAACCAAAAATTTCACCCTTACCAACAAGCTGATTAGTCAACTGGCTAAAAAATTGTTCACTGACAAAAAGAATCTTAAGCGCTTCGCCGACAATTTCGTCTTTGGCGTATTCAAATAAAAAATTAAACGTGTCGCCCGTTTCTAAAATCGTAAAAATCGGATTAGTACTGCAAACAGGGATCGGCAATACTTTCCAAAAGCTCTGGATATAACTCTCCAACACCCCGACATCTTCTTGCAACTCTTCGGCTCGCTTTTGTAAAAGATGATCGTAAGTCATGCTACAGTGTCCAATTTAACTGGTACTCATGAAAAGGAACTCCTGTTTTAAAATGACAGTCGTTTTCTTTGGCCGTAACCACCGAAGCGACTGGCCGCGTTAATTTGGTCGCCCGGGCAAAATAACCCTCATAATATTTGCACAACAGGGGATGGAAATTAAAGTTTTTGAGATGCAATAACATCTGGCGGTTAGTCTCGTCCACGCTTACCACTTCCATATCACCAACTGTATAATGTTTGCGCCAATAACGAGGAATTTGCTCGGCAAACTTTTTTACGGACGGAAACAGTTTAAAAAACAATTTAACAATCACTGATACTTGCGGCGCGTTTTCTCCCATCTTTCTAATGTCTTCGTCCGTCCAGTTTAACACCTCCTTAATGGCGACAAGCGACAACATCCGCCAGGCGACTGGATACCAATTCATCGCTTTAATCTCGCTAAATTTGACGGGTATATCCCAATCAGCCAATTGTTTCTCGATTTGCGGCAAAATTTGCCCCTGCCCCCGTAGAGTAATATAATTGGCATCAGTCAAAAAGACTACCCCGCGGGCATCGCCTTCCTTGGCCAGAATCGCTTTAACTTCTTCGGTCGTAATCATATATTTATACAAGCAATTATTACCGCCGAAAGCCCTGGTACGTCATTCGAGAATGACGTACCCTGTCGCTCGTGAACGACGGGGTAAACGGAATAATCGCCGACTTAACAAACACGTTAATAGATCACCAATAAAACATTAGTCCAATTATGAAAACAATTGATCTGCCCCACTGGCGCAATTTCGCCAAAAGTATAACAGCCGAGCCAGGGGACATCTTTGCCTAACAGATCTTGGCTCGCCGCGATCTCCTGGTGGGCCGCGTCAGCTCCCATTAAATTCTGGCCCCGGCCGATGCAATCAAACTGCCAAACAAATTTTGCCGCGGCTGAACCCAGATTATCTTTAACCGCGGCTAAACTGTCCTTCAGCTGATGCATAATGCGGGCAAACTTTCTTTCGCAAACCAGTATTTCGGTTCCCACCGGCATCTCGCCGCTCATATAGAGCGAACCATCAACCGAGTCGAGTCGCAGTGGGATTCTTAGCACCACGTCCTCATAATCTGCCGAAACCTTAATCGGCCTAATGCCCATGCACACGCCGGAAATAACCACGCCGTTTAAATCCTTGACTTCTTCCCCCACATATTCGCGAAAAATATCAAATGCCGGTTTACCGTTAATTTCGTAGACATGATTCCCTTCGGCTTTAGTAACGGTATGGGTAATATCAGTCGCTAAAGCGCCATGGCTAACCGCCGTCGCAAAACTAAAATCACCGGAAAGCAATAAACCAACTGCCGAATTAATCAGCACTTGATCGCCAAAATATTGATAGGTATCTTTTAGCGTTAACAGTCCGCCCGAAGCGCCGCCGACAAAAGGCACGGGTGTTGGCAAGTTTGTTTCTAAACCTTTGAAAAAATCGCTGGAATTGACGCCTAAACCGTCGGGCAGTGTAATTAACAATTTGGCATTTTCCGGCCAATTGTCTTTTAACTGCTCAGCCAGCTGCTGCCCGACTCCGTGCGAATTTTCTTTAAGCCCGGTGGCAAAAACCGGCTTAAATTTGATTTCGTCGGAGGCAATTGCCATTACACCGACGACACGCAAATCTTCGTCTGGCCCGTCTTGAGTGACAATTCCGGCGACGCTGAAACCAACCAAAGGCGCCTCTTTGGTAAGTGATTTGATGCCTTTTAACATTTGATCCTGCTCGTAACCAACAGTGCCGACGACAAAAACCAAATCAGTTTTGTCCAAGCCAGCCGCCTTTAAGGCCAGCTCGGCCGCTTCGACGCCGGCTTCGAACGAATTTGTTTTTTTTGATTTACCAACTCCGACTTTGGTAGGCATAAAAAATCAACGCTAACCGCATTTGAATGTTAGATCATGCGGTCAAGTTGCTATGTTAGTATTCCCATCATTATATCATATCCCAAATTATCCGCCTAGACGAACCGCGACTTTTTCTCTATACTAAAAAAATGACGAAATCGGACCATCAACAAATAGCGATCCTCGACTTTGGGTCGCAATACACGCATTTGATTTCCCGGCGCATCCGGGATTTTAACGTCTACTCCCGCATTTATCCGACTAACGTTCCGGCCAGCACTTTAAAAAAACAAAATTTAATCGGTTTGATTTTATCCGGCGGACCCAACAGCGTTTACGATCAAACCGCGCCAAAATTTGATCCGCGCATTTTTGATCTTGGCCTACCGACCCTTGGCCTGTGCTATGGCCACCAATTGATGGCCCAGCACTTCGGCGGAGAAGTAAGGCCTGGCAAGGTACGAGAATACGGAGTTGCATCGTTAAAATTAAAAATTGACAATCTATTCTATGATCTTCATGATAATCTCGTCGTCTGGATGTCGCATGGCGATAGCGTCGCCAAACTGCCGACAGGTTTTGAGGTAATCGGCTCGACCGCAGACTGCCCGGTGGCGGCCATGGCCAACCGGCAAAAACGCCTTTATGGTCTCCAGTTTCATCCGGAAGTGCATCATACACGCGACGACAATCGCATTCTTTACAACTTTGCAATCAATATTTGTGGGGCTAAAGGAGACTGGCAAATTGATGATTTGTTGGCCGAGATACTAAATGACATCAAGCTTGAGGCCAAAGGCAAAAAAATTTTTATGTTAGTTTCCGGCGGCGTGGATTCCTCAGTGGCTTTCGCGCTCCTGGAAAAAGCACTAGACCGGGAAAATGTTTTGGGCTTGCATATCGACAGCGGCTTGATGCGCCAAAACGAATCGTCCCAGGTGAAAAACGATTTGGAGAAAGCTGGTTTTGATAATTTGAATATTGCGTCAGCTGAAGATACTTTTCTCGATCGGCTGGCCGGCATTGCCGACCCTGAGGAAAAACGCCGGATTATCGGCGAAACTTATTTAGACGTGGCTGAAAGCTGGTTTGAAAAAAATGTTCATGTCTGGAACGACGCCTGGCTTTTGGGGCAAGGCACCATTTATCCGGACACGATTGAATCCGGCGGAACGCGCGAGGCAGATAAAATCAAAACCCATCACAACCGTATCCCTCGAATTCAAAAAATGATCAGAGAAGGACGCGTGATTGAACCTTTAAAAAATTTTTACAAGGATGAAGTACGCCAAATCGGCCGCCGGCTTTGCCTGCCGGAACATCTTTTGACAAGGCATCCTTTTCCCGGGCCAGGGCTGGCAGTTATGATTTTATGTTCGCCTCCAGAGTTGACCTTGCCCAAAATCACCCTACCAACCGGAACACGACTTTTGCCAATCCAAAGCACCGGCGTGCAAGGCGACCAGCGGTCTTATGCTTATCCGCTCATGATCGCAAAAAAAATGACACCCAAGGCGTTGGAAAAATTTTCCACGAGCATAACCAACCGTTACCGCGAAATCAATCGGGTCGTAAGACTACTCTGGGCGCGCGGTTTTAGTGAAAAAAATATTAAATTGACAAAAATGACTTTTCGGCAGACGCCAAACCTGTTCGTCACCAAGGACAGGCTGGATCTTTTACGCGCGATTCAGGCGAAAATTTCTTATTTGATTGATCAAGCTGGGCTTGATAAAAAAATCTGGGAATTCCCGATTGTTTTGCTTCCTCTGGGCATTGACGGCGGGCAATCAATTGTACTGCGGCCGATTAGTTCGCAGGAGGCGATGACAGTTAACTTTTATTCTCTGCCGGCAACAATCATTAAGCAAATCATTAAAATAGTGTCCGAATTTCCACAAATCGACGCGCTGTTTTATGACGTCACCAATAAACCACCGGCCACGATTCAGTGGGAATAAACGAAGTTGTCATCCCGAGCGAAGTCGAGGGATCCCTTGTTTAAAAACGAAGAGAGATTCCTCGACTCCGCTTCGCTCCGCTCGGAATGACAATTTTTTGCCCAAGGCGATTATTTAACAATTCCAAACAAAATGCCTTTTATGATCAATATTCTTTCCACAATTCTGCCCCCAGCCACGCGTCGCAACGCCGCAATCATCACTATTTATAGTGCTGTAATTGGCGCGCTTTTTTTAATTACCAATGTGCTATTTAAAACTAAAGCTGACGCCAATGTTCTTGATCTAACCGCCTACACGCCCACCAGTACGCCAGCGATGATTATAATGGTTATTTTGATGGTCTGGATATTTTTTGCCGGCCTGGCGCTTTTGGCGGTCTACGGAATTTTTATTTCGCATCAAGCCAAACTGCAACCGGCCGCCGGTTTATTTTTGAATTTTTATCTGCCGTTTATTTTATGGCTGGCGATGTTTTTGTCGCTGGAATTCTCTTTCAAAATATTCGCCTTGATTTTCGAGCCGGCCATTGAACCCGGACCGGCGATCGTAATTAGTCTGGCGATAACTGTTTTGATAAACACCCTGGGCGTAGTTTTTTTGCATCATTATCTGGGGTCTGATGAACGCTTCGGGCAATGGTTAAAAAAATTGATCGGTTGGCCGAAAGGGGAAATGCCGGCCCTGCGCCAAATACTTTGGGGCGTCTTAGGTTACGCGAGCTTTGTGCCGATTTTTTTAATTGGGGCGGTTGTAAACAACGCGGTTCTCCAGCTGTTCGGACAAAATTTTCCGCCGCAGGCGATTATCGAATTTTCCTGGCAAAACCGTGATCCATTGATTACCGGCGTGCTGTTGATCGCCGTCGTGGCGGTCGCGCCTTTTTTTGAAGAAATCATCATGCGCGGTTTAGTCTTTCGCGGCCTGCTAAAACGATTTAAGCCGCCCATGGCGATGATAATTTCCGGACTGATTTTTGCGTCTTTTCATTTTAGCATTTTTGCTTTTCTGCCAATCGCCATCATCGGCACGCTCTTTGCCTGGCTATATCACCGCACCGGACAACTCTTCCCGTCCATCATCGCGCACGGCTTATTTAACGGATTTAATTTTATGATTATGGAAATTATGAAGTCCGGTTAAAATTGGACATAATCAATAATTTATGATATTGTACAATCGTTATAATTCTCCTAAACATGCAATTCGCTAACGAATGAAAAGAGGTGAGAATAATGGGTTACTTCGGTCAAACGCATGTCCATCAAAAACCAAAAAATAATTGGACAGAAAAACACAAAAACAAAGGTAAAAATCGAAAAAAGAAAAAAATGATCGCAGGCGGGGTATACATGTATACTTGGTAAAATGATACCCACCACGAAGCCTTAATCTTTTCAACAAATTGATTAAGGCTTCATCTTTTTTAAATGTAAACTTTAAATTAACATTGCGTTTGAATTATTCTATTGATGATACCGGTGCGCGTTGACAAACAAGCGTCTAAGCCTTACTATTACACTATATGCCTAAAAAATTTACCCCAAAAAATCCGCCGCGCGTACCGCGTTCAACCGCCAGTTTCGATTATCAAGACGATCCCACCTGGCGGATATTTCGAATTATGAGTGAATTCGTTGATGGCTTTCAGTTTATCAGCGAATTCGAAAACGAGGTTACCTTTTTCGGTTCTGCCCGCTTTTCGCCTCAGCATAAATACTACAAAATCGCCAAAGATTTAGCCGAAAAATTATCACGCGCCGGTTATACCATAATCACCGGCGGCGGTCCTGGTATTATGGAAGCCGGCAACCGCGGCGCTATCGAAGGCAAATGCGGTGAATCTGTCGGCCTTAACATCCAACTGCCTTATGAACAGCGGGTAAATAAATTTGTCCAAAAAGGCATGGGTTTCCATTATTTTTTCACGAGAAAAGTAATGCTCTCGGCTTCGGCGCAGGCCTATGTATTTTTCCCGGGCGGTTTCGGCACTTTGGACGAATTTTTCGAAATCATCACGCTGATTCAAACAAAAAAAACTGAGAGCAACATACCGGTGATTTTAATCGGCGAGGAATTTTGGTCGCCGCTTTTGGACTGGATGGACAAGGTAATGTGCGAGCAAATTGAGGCCACCGCCAAAAAAGATTTAAAGCTTTACACGCTGGTTAAAAACTGCGACGAAGCTTACGATATCATCATCAAATCAAAACCGCGCATCTTCTTTTAACGGTTAGCCAAAAAAATTATGAATAATTTAAAAAAAATATTTGCATCGACCGCTCTTTCAATTATAATATTGATACTGACGCCGCTATCAGCTAAAGCGCTTTCAACGCCACCGGATAACCAACTGGCGATAAACGGCCTGGATATTAAAAGCGAGATCGAATGTTTAAGTTTAGGCGGCACTTGGGACAGCTGTCCGCCCAACGATTGCCAAAAAAGCGCGGCCTACAAAAATGGCGAAGTGATATGCCCGCAGGTTTGTGGCGCGCCAGAGTGCGCTGGCATCGTGCCGCAAGAAAGCCAAGATTTCTCCAGCGTGCAAAATCCTTTTGTCGATCAAACGGCAACCCAGGAAACACCCACCAATCTTGATCAAATCCAGCCAACCGGCGAAATTATTGATGGCCAATCTGGCACCCCAACCACGCCAGAGCTCACTGCCGGCACACAGTCTTCTTTGCCGGATTCTCAACTGGCCATTTTATTGGGCCTCGGTTTAGCCGGTATTTTAATCTATCTGTGGATTCAGCATAAAATCAGAAGCCAACAAAAAAACTCACCGACAAAAAAATAATTTACCGACATGCCCAGCTTAGCAAATTATCGGATAGTCAACGTTTCCCATGAAACTCACAATACATTCAGCTGGCAATTAACTCCGTGGAGCGGAGAAATTTTTGATTTTACTCCCGGCCAATTCGTGATGTTACATCTCCTAAATCCAGACGGGACTAGTCAAGCGAAAAAACCTTATTCCATCGCCTCATCGCCGTTAAATAAAAAGTATCTTGAACTGGCAATTAAAGTTCAGGGCAATTTTTCCGGACAGCTGGCAACGTTGCGGACCGAGGATTTAGTCGGAGTGGAAGGCCCGTTCGGCGCATTTACCTATCAACCTCAAAAACATAAACAGGTAGTGATGCTTGCCGGCGGCATCGGCATTACCCCGTTTATTAGTATGATCCGCTACTTGAGCGACGCCGCGCTGGAGGACAATAAAATTTGGCTATATTACTGCAATCAAACAGAAGCGGAAATCGCTTACCGGCGCGAGCTGGAAGAACTAGGCCGCCAAAATCCTAATTTAACGGTAACTTTTTCGGTTGATCGCTGTTTAATTGAAGGCTGTCCTGGCTGGTACGGTGAAGTTGGTTTTATCGATTCTTCCAAGATTGAGGAACATATCGGCGATTATAAGGACAAATATTTTTTTCTCTGCGGCCCGCCGGCGTTTATCCAAATCGCCGAAGGCATCATTAAAAATCACAACGTCCCGCCAGAGATGATCAAAAAAGAAGGATTTTAGGCATATTGTCATTCCTGCGAAGGCAGGAATCTATATAATAGCAATCATTTATGAGCAAAAAACCCGCACCCAAAGTATTAGTCGCCATGTCCGGAGGCGTGGATTCCTCGGTCACGGCGTATCTCTTAAAAAAGAAGGGCTTTGACGTTACCGGCGTATATCTGCAAGTGTGGTCCAATCAAGATTATTTGACCGACTGCCCCTGGCGCGCGGAAATCGAATCCGCCCAGCGAGCCGCCGAAAAAATCGGCATACCATT
>MHJY01000014.1 GCA_001818235.1 Candidatus Jacksonbacteria bacterium RIFOXYB2_FULL_44_15
CACAGCGAGTGAGTGGGATAACAGCGACGATGCCAATTTAGCCACCAAAACCTTGACCAGTACAACGATCACTGGACTTTCTGCCGGCGCCACTTACTATTTCAAAATTTGGGCGTTGGATAACTACGGCAATGAGGGGACAGTCACAGACACTAGCGGTAATACACTGGCTCTCATTCCCAGTAATTTAACGTTAACCATTGATTCATCAACTCAGATTAGCGCCAGTTGGCAGGCAAACGGTAATCCGGCTGGAACGGAATATTATTGTAACAACTTAACTGCCGGCACTAATTCTGGCTGGACTACTGGAACTAGTTGGTCGTCAACTAATCTTTTGCCTGGGAGCAGTTACAGTTTTGAGGTTAAAGCGCGTAACGCCGCGCTTACGCAAACAAATTATTCCGACGCCGTAAACGCGACGACGATTGGTTCACTGGGAATAATTGTGATGATTCCGCCCATACAAGCGCCATTGCCCGTAGTTGGAACGGAAAATATGGCTCCCCCGAACGAATCTGGAAGAGAAAATCAGGGCGAGGAAGCTACGCGGCGAAGTCGGCAGATTAGTGAGTTAATCCAAGAAGCAATAGATATCATCCGATGGGATGTTAAAGTTATGATTATCAATTTTAACAGTTATGGAACGCCGCAGACCGTCAAATTAGGAGCAGGGGAACGGGCTGGGGTTATTGATAGTTACCAGAACGTTTTTGGGCAACTACCTGAGACGAAAGAAGACTGGGAAGATGTTTTGAAAATCAGCTTGGGGCGTTGGCCGACGCAAAGGTCAGAAATTAAAGAGGCACAGGCGGAAAAAGTTTTTCAAAAGATTTACCAACGGGCAGTGGACCGCCGGAAACCACGTGAAGACGCGGCGATTATTATTATCGCCTACGGTCTTCGGTCCGAGACGCGTAACTTAGAAAGCGAAAAGGCCGCGATTAAAATTTTTAACAAGATTTTCCACCATCTTCCAGCGACTTCGCAAGAATGGAATGATGTCCGCGCTATTGCTTACAGCGGAGTAAAAAGATAAAAGGGCGTTCAGGCTCATCTTGTATTGTACAAGACTCGGGGTTTACAAATATCGCGTTTTTCGCTATACTGGTATTCAAGCTTTTCAATTTAAAAAAGTCTAAACAAGATTCAATTACCCTTAAACGCAGAAAAAGTTGCGGTAACCTAGGGTAAATTTTTTGAATTTTTCGACTTTTGCGTTATCAAATTATGTTGATTACTAAATATCCTTTGGAAAAAATTCGCAACATCGGCATTATCGCGCACATCGACGCCGGCAAAACTACGGTGACCGAGCGGATTTTATTTTATACCGGGAAAAAGCATAAAATGGGTGAGGTGCACACCGGTGAGGCCGAAATGGACTGGATGGAGCAAGAGCGAGAACGCGGCATTACCATCACTTCGGCGGCGACAACCTGTTTCTGGCATGGGCCAATGGCTGGCGATTGCCGGATCAATATCATCGACACGCCTGGGCACGTCGACTTTACCGCAGAGGTCGAACGGTCGCTGAGGGTTTTGGATGGCGCAGTGGTGATTTTTGATGGCGTGGCGGGCGTGGAGCCGCAATCAGAAACTGTTTGGCATCAAGCGGACAAATATCGGGTGCCGCGGATTTGTTTTATCAATAAATTGGATCGGACCGGCGCTGATTTTTACAAAGATTTGGCAGACATCAAAGAACGCTTAACTAAAAACGCGACGCCCTTGCAGTTGCCTATTGGAGTGGAAGCCAATTTTAGCGGTTATGTTGATTTGCTAAAGCAGAAAGCCTACATCTATAAAGATGATTTAGGTAAAGACATCAGCGAAGAAGCAGTTCCGGAGAATTTAAAAGATAAAGTTCGTGAGTATCGAGAACGTCTGATCGAGAAAATCGTCGAAGATGATGATAAGTTAATGGAGAAATATTTGGCCGGACAGGAAATTGCCGAAGCCGATTTACAGCGAACACTGCGCTTGGCCGTGATTAATTATCATATCGTACCGGTTTTATGCGGCACGGCTCTTAAAAATAAAGGAGTACAAAGAATGTTGGATGCGGTCTGCGATTATTTGCCGTCGCCGATGGATGTTCCGGCACCAGAAGGGTATTTTCCGATTGATTTAAACACTAAGCGAGAACCTAAAGAGGGCGCTTTGAAACACAAAGTAGAAGTGAACGAGAAAGCGCCGTTTGCCGCTTTGGCTTTTAAAATCGCGACTGATCCGTATGTCGGAACGCTAACATATTTTCGAGTTTATGCCGGAACCTTGCAAGCTGGTACCTATGTACAAAACGCCACTTCCGGTAAGAAGGAAAGGATTGGCCGAATTTTGCGGATGCATGCCAATAGCCGTGAGGACGTAACCGAAGTTTTTGCCGGCGAAATCGCCGCCGCTGTTGGTTTAAAAGATACTACCACCGGCGATACTTTATGCGATGACGCTCATCCTATTTTATTGGAAAATATTATTTTTGCTGAACCAGTGATTTCGGTGGCGATTGAACCTAAGACTAAAGCCGACCAGGAAAAGATGGGCATGGCATTGCAAAAGCTTATTCACGAGGATCCGACTTTTAGAGTAAAAACTGATCACGAAACTTTGCAAACAATTATTTCTGGGATGGGTGAGTTGCATTTGGAAATCCTCGTTGATCGCATGAAACGCGAGTTTAAAGTGGAAGCTAATGTCGGAAAACCGCAGGTTGCTTATAAAGAAACGATTTTAGCTACTGCCCAGGCTGAGGGTAAATATATTCGGCAATCCGGCGGCCGGGGGCAATATGGCCATGTTTGGCTGCGAGTTGAGCCGCGGGAGCGGGGAGCTGGGTTTGAATTTTTGGATGAAATTAAAGGCGGAACTATTCCACAAGAATTTATTCCGGCGGTGGAAAAAGGGGTTAAGGAGGCATTGGAAAGCGGCGTGGTCGCCGGTTATCCGGTTATCGATGTCGCGGTTGCTTTGTACGACGGTTCTTATCATGATGTAGATTCTTCTGAAGCGGCCTTTAAGATTGCCGCTTCGATGGCTTTGCAAGAAGCCAGCCGCCGGGCGCAACCGATCCTTTTGGAGCCAATAATGAAAGTGGAAGTTGTTTGCCCGGAAAATTATATGGGTGATGCTATTGGGGATATTAGTTCTAAGCGCGGACACATCAAGGAAATGTCTGATCGGGGGCAAATGAAAGTGATTGATGCCGAGGTACCGCTAGCCGAGATGTTCGGTTATTCGACCACTTTGCGATCCATTACCCAAGGCCGCGGTTCTTATACGATGGAGTTTCATCATTTTGCTCAAGTGCCGGGAAATATCATCGAAGAAATTAAAGATGGCCGGCGTAAGTAAGTAGCAATTAAATTAGTCAGACTCATAAATTATTTACAATCCCTTCCTCCGAGACCTTGGGGGTGGGGATTTTTGATTTGGCGCTTGACAACCATTGCGGAGTTTTTTTGGTGTGCTATAATTATCAACAAAAGAAGAGAGCATAAAAAAAGCGGATCTGCCCGCAAGTCTTTATGGTAAAAGTATTAATGTTTGGCTGGGAGTTCCCTCCGTTTAACAGTGGTGGACTCGGAGTTGCCTGTGAGGGATTAGCCAGATCCTTAGCCCAGGAAGGGGTAAGTTTGATTTTTGTTTTGCCGCGAAAGTTTGATTATCAGCCAACTAATTATCGATTGATTTTTGCAGATGAAGATAAGGGCAGTTCAATAAAAGTAAAAGCGGTTAATTCTCTTTTAACTCCATACGTAACTTCTGCCAGTTATAGTTTGCTTTTGCGCAATAACCGTCGGCACCTGATTCATTACAGTTCTGACTTGATGGCCGAGGTAGCCAGGTACGCGCAGGAAGCAGGCCGCATCGCCGCCGAAGAAGAGTTTGATGTTATTCACGCGCATGACTGGTTAAGTTTTCCGGCTGGCCTGGAAGCCAAACGGGTTTCCGGCAAACCTTTGATTGTGCATGTTCACGCGACAGAATTTGACCGCACCGGAGGAAATAATTGCAATACCCAAGTCTTTGCCATAGAACAGGCGGCATTCGAGGAAGCTGACGCAATAATCGCGGTAAGCCAATTTACCAAGAATAAAGTGATTCAGCATTACGGAATTCCGTCGGAAAAAATCAAAGTAGTGCATAATGCCATTGAGCCGCGAGATTACAATGTCTCCGTTTCATCGCTCCAGCATTTAAAACAAGGCGGCAAAAAAGTTGTCCTTTTTGTCGGACGGATTACCCTGCAAAAAGGGCCGGACGTTTTTTTGCGCGCGGCTCGAAGAGTAGTTGATTTTGAACCGAACGCTTTGTTCATTATAGCCGGTAGCGGTGACATGGAAGCTCAAGTAATTCGGGAAGCGGCGGCTTTGGGTCTGGCTGACAAAGTTTTATTTGCCGGTTTTTTACGAGGCGAAGAATTGCGGCAGTTGTATAAATTGGCTGACTTATACGTGTTGCCTTCTGTTTCTGAACCGTTCGGCATTACCACTCTCGAGGCGCTGGCCAGCGGCACACCGGTGATAATTTCTAAACAATCTGGAGTTGCCGAAGTTATTGACCATTGTTTAAAAGTTGATTTTTGGGATGTCAACGAGATGGCCAGTAAGATTGTCGCTGTCTTGCGGTACTCAGAGTTGCAGGAGGGTTTGAAAGAAAACGGCTCGCGGGAAGTCAAAAAATTTAGTTGGCGCGACGCCGCCCGGAAGTGCTTGGAAGTGTATCATCGCCTGCTGGCGCCTCTGCCTCTATAAACAGAGAATAAATTACGCGTCATTTTTTAAAAAAATAATATTTATTATTTATGCCTTCAGTCTGCCTTTATTTACATGCCCATCAACCTTTTCGCCTGCGGCGCTATCCGATTTTTGATATCGGACGCGGCCAGCCGTATTTTGACGAAGAGCGGAATCGGAGTTATTTGGATCGCATCGCCCTTAAAAGTTACTTGCCGACAAATCAATTACTTTTGGATTTGATTAAGCAAACTGGCGGGCGTTTTAAAGTTAGTTTTAGCCTTACCGGAACTTTGTTGGAGCAGTTGGAACAATCGCATCCGGAAGTGATTACAAGCTTTCGGGATTTGGTTAATACCGGTTCGGTTGAGCTGATTGCGGAAACTTATTATCATTCGCTGGCCTATCTTTATTCGAAAGAAGATTTTGCCAGGCAAGTTGCCCTGCATCGGGAAAAATTACAGCAATTGTTCGGCTACTCGCCCCAGGTTTTTCGAAATACCGAGTTGATTTTCAATAACGAAATGGCCAAGTTTGTGCAGGATCTCGGATATAAGGGCATGTTGGCCGAAGGCGCTGACCATGTTTTAGGTTGGCGCTCGCCGAATTTTTTGTATCATGCCCGAACTGCGGATAAGCTTAAGGTGCTCTTGCGGAATTATCGTTTGAGCGATGATATGTCGTTCCGGTTTTCGACCCAGGGCTGGAGCGAGTGGCCGTTGACAGCCGATAAATTTGCCGCTTGGATTAATCAAGCTAACGGCAATGGCAACACGATTAATCTTTTTATGGATTACGAGACTTTCGGCGAGCATCAGTGGGAATCGACCGGAATTTTTCATTTTTTGCGGGCTTTGCCGGACAAAGTTTTGGCCTATCCGGATAATGACTTTAAAACCCCAGGGGAAGTAGTAGACGCATTCCCGGCCATGGGGGAGTTGGACGTTCATAATACCATTACTTGGGCAGATACGGAACGCGATTTAAGCGCTTGGCTGGGTAATCAAATGCAACAGGCGGCGATCCGACATTTGTATGATTTAGAGGGCCCGATTTTGGCCAGCGGGGATGCGCAAATGATTGATGATTGGCGTAAACTGCAAACAGCTGACCATTTTTATTATATGTGCACTAAATGGTTTGCCGACGGCGATGTTCATAAATATTTTAACCCTTATGATAGCCCTTATGATTGTTTTATTTATTTTATGAACATTATTCACGATTTGCGCCTGCGGCTAGGGATGCCGAAAGGCGAGAACGTCAATTAGACTAATTAGCATCATTTATGATTATTCACATCAAAAAAGGAAAACTACCGCTTAAAACAGCGCCTGATGACCAAGTGTTTTGGCTTTATGGCGGTGGAACATTGCGCAATTTGGAGGATTTACGGTCAGCTTTACAGACGATGCCCGGCGAAGTATTTTTTTGGCACGTCAACGGCCTGAAGAATGATTTTGCCAACTGGGTGGAGGCGGTAATGGCGGACGCGGCACTGGCCCAGGAATTGCGGAAAGTTAAGCGGCAGGGAACAGCCTTTAATAAAGTTGATTTGCGACTTAAGCGCTACTACTAATTTAATATGTCTGCCAAAGTCAAACCTAACGCAGACTGCTTAGTGGAGGTTTCCTGGGAAGTTTGTAATAAAGTCGGGGGGATTTACACGGTTTTGATTTCCAAAGCAGCGCAATTAGTAAACTATTACCGAGATAATTATTACTTGGTTGGTCCTTTTTTTACTGATAAAGCTAAAGGCGAATTCCAGGAAGAAGTCCCGCCAGATGATTGGAAAGGAATTTTTAACGCCTTGGAGACCGAGGGGATTAAATGCCATTACGGCAAATGGTTAATTGAGGGAGAGCCGGCGGTAATTTTGATTGATTTTATCAACCTCTGGGGGCAAGCTGACGCAATTAAAGGAGCTCTTTGGGATAGTTTCCGAATTGATTCGCTGGGAGCTGGCTATGATTTTACCGAACCAGTGGTGTGGGGTTGGGCAGTGGGCAAATTATTGGAACAGCTGGCCAAGAGCAATTCTGAACGTAAAATCGTGGCTCAATTTCATGAGTGGCTCAGCGGCGCCGGGCTCATATATCTCAAAAGACAGCAGGTGCCGGTGGCGACTGTTTTTACGACTCACGCTACTTTACTGGGCCGGACTTTAGCCAACAGCAACGTTCCTTTATACGCCGAGTTGAAAAATTTAAACGCTTATGCCGAAGCTTATGAACATCACGTGGCGGACAAGCATCAAATGGAAACAGTGCTGGCCCACGAGAGCAATGTTTTTTCGACGGTTAGTGCCATCACTGGTTTGGAAGCGGAGTATCTGCTCGGGAAAAAGCCGGATATTATTTTACCGAATGGTTTAGATTTGGCAAAATTTCCGACGTTTGAGGAAGCGGCCATCAAACATAACATCGAACGGACGCGGATCCGTGAATTCATCATTTATTATTTTTTCCCCTATTATACTTTCGACATAACCGAAACCCTTTTGTATTTTACTGTCGGCCGTTATGAAATGCACAACAAAGGCATTGATTGTTTTATCCAGTCCCTGGCGGCTCTTAATGAACAGTTAAAAAAAGAGGGTAGCCGCAAAACAGTGGTTGCTTTTATTTGGGTGCCGACTCAGATTCGCGGCATTAAGCCGGAGATCATCGAGGCGCGAGAAGGTTACCGCGATATCAAAGACTCGCTTGAGGAAGTGATTGAGGAACTCAAGGAAAATATTTTGGATTCGCTGATGGCCGGGGAGACGGTGACGCAAGGAAATTTGTTTAGCCATGATAAGGAGTTTTTGCGCGAGCTGAAACGAAAAGTTATGAAAATCAAACGGAAAGGAATACCCCCGATTTGCACCCATGATTTGATCGATCCGAATGACGCGATCATAAAAATGTGCGAAGGAATGGGCCTTTTGAATCGCGAGGAGGACCGGGTTAAAATTATTTATTATCCCTTGTATTTAACCAGCAGTGACGGGCTTTTAAATTTAAGCTACTACGAAAGCATCACCGGCGCGCATTTGGGAGTTTTTGCCAGTTTTTATGAACCTTGGGGTTACACGCCGCTGGAAACGGCGGCTTTGGGCGTTGCGTCGGTGACTTCGGACTTGTCTGGATTTGGCCGTTATTTGCAAGATGAAGTTAAAGATAAAAATGAGCCCGGGATTTTTGTCCTGAAGCGGCTTAATAAAACTGACGCAGAAGTCGTTAATAATCTTACTTCGATTTTGCATACTTATGCCGGTTACTCGCGGCGCGAACGCATCGAAAATAAAATTCAAGCCAGAAAACTGGCCGCGTTATGCGATTGGCAAGTGTTGGTCGATAATTATATCCAGGCTCATAACCAAGCTTTGGAGCGGGCGTATGGAGGTTAAATATATTTTGGGCAATAAAACTTTGCAAAAAGAGATCCGGGATGATAATCTCGGTTTTTTGTTGACCGATGGAATCGGCGGTTACTTAGCGTTAGGGAGTGCGCCGACTTCGCGGTATCAGGGTTGGTTTACTCGGATCAACGGCAAGCTTTGGAAGATTATGGATAATTTGGACGTGGCTGGTGAAAATTCCGCGGTTACCGGTTTAACTTATCATTTTAACTTCGCACAGCGGTCGCGGGGGTCAATCAGCGAAAAATATTTATTGCCTGAAGGTTTTTCGGCGCTCTCGTACGAAGCATCAAAGGCAGTCGTATTAGAATTAATTTTAGATATTCGGCAGTCTTATGATCTGCCGGTTTGGGGCCGGCAGTATCAAGTTTCCAGAATCCAGGGCGGGCTCATAATTAAATATCATTATCAAAATGATGAAATTTATTTGGCAGTCCGAGCTGACGCAAAAGATTTTTTAACCAGCGGTACATGGTTTGCGCGATATTATCCTCAAGATAAAATGCGCGCCTCGCCGCCTGATGAATGTTATGTATATCGGGCCGCTCATATCGAGTGCAGTAAATTAGTTATGGCGGTGGGTTCTAGTCCGCAAGCGGCTATAAAAATTGCCGAAGAAGTTTGGCGCCAGTCAATGAAATTAAAAAGCAAGAGCCGGGCTGACGCGATGGCTTTGGAATTTAAGTTAGCGTCGGAAGAAATTCAGTGGGCGAATCTAGCCGCCAAAAAATCACTGGCCGGTTTAGCGGTTTGCGATCAGCAGGAGTCAATTTTTACGACCGCGGAAAAAATTGTCGGGTCAAAAATGTTAAGCTCAAAATGCTCAGTCTATGCCGGATTACCCTGGTTTTTTCAGATTTGGAGCCGTGATGAAGCGATCTCGTTAGAGGCGCTGTCGCGCTTAAATTGGCCGTTGGCGGAAACGATTCTCAATCGGCATTTGGCCAACTTGGGCGAAGATGGGAGACAAGTAAATCAATTTGGCGCTGGAGGTACGAATGCTGACGCGGCCGCCTGGCTATTTAAACGCGTTTTTGATTGGCTGGGCGAAGAGTTGTTGGACAAAGCGTCAATCAAACGCATTGCCGGCGATTTAGAAAAGTGCTTGGCTGGTTTATTAAAATATAAAACCCGCGATGATTTGGCGCTGGCTGACGCGCAGGAAACTTGGATGGATAGTTTGCCGCGATCTGGCGCGCCAATCGAACTTCAAGCTCAACGCCTTTTGATGTATAAATTAGCCTGGCGGTTAACCAATAATAAATTTTATGATGATTTAAAGCGTGAATTAGAGATGACGGTTCGGGCGGAATTTTGG
Organism: Candidatus Jacksonbacteria bacterium RIFOXYB2_FULL_44_15; assembly: GCA_001818235.1. GTDB lineage: Bacteria > Patescibacteriota > Patescibacteriia > UBA9629 > UBA9629 > UBA9629. The sequence goes on from MHJY01000014.1 coordinate 9,461, forward strand.
GACGGTAAAATTTTGGCTGATGGTTTGGCTGACTGGACGATTCGGCCGAATGTTTTTTTGGCGGCTTATCTTTACCCTAAATTATTGTCCAAAGAAGAGTGGGCACAATGCTTTGATAATATTTTACCAAAATTGTGGTTGTCTTGGGGCGGGCTGGCGACGATTGATCAAACCGACTCAAGGTTTATCAATTCTCATACCGGCGAGAATTCAGCCAGTTATCACAACGGCGATTCCTGGTTTTATCTCAACAATCTCGCGGCGCTGGTGTTGCATCGGACCGATCAAAAGCGCTTTCAAAAATATATTGATCAAATTATCGCGGCCAGTACCCGAGATATTCTTTGGCAAGGGGCGATTGGCCAGCACAGCGAAGTCAGCTCGGCCTCAAAATTGGAATCCAGCGGCTGTTTCGCGCAGGCCTGGAGCGCGGCGATGTATATTGAATTGATTGAAGAGGTTTATGCGGGGGAGTGAGGCGTCAGTCTGGCATTAAGTGTAATTTTATGCTAAGATTAGGCTATAAATCGATAAATATGTACAATTGGTCTATTGATACAAAAGAATTAAAAAAGGATAAAAAGCAATACAAAATTTGGCGGTTGGAACAGCTGATTAATTTTGGTTTGGGCAAAGAAAAGATACAGCAGTCAGAATTAAAAGAGTATTGGGGTTTACTTAATTTAGATCCAAATAAAAAAAGGTATCTTTCTTTTCTTTTATGGCCCCAAAAGTAATTTTAAGCGAAAATCAGGTCAAAGTATTAGAAATTATCAGCCAAAGCAAAGATATTTGCCAAAATTTTTATTTAACTGGCGGAACTGCTTTAGCAGAATTTTATTTGCATCATCGATTTTCTGAAGATTTAGATTTTTTTTCTGAAAACGAAGTTGACCCGCAAACTATTTTTGTTTTTTTAAAGAGCGTTAAAGAGAAAACTGGATTTGGGAAAATAGACGCACAACAAAGTTTTAATCGTAATTTATTTTTTCTGCATTTTCCAAACGAAGTTATAAAAACCGAGTTCACTTATTTTCCTTTTCCCAGAATAGAAAAGGGTTTATCAAAAGGTAATTTGAGTATAGACAGCTTGTTAGATATAGCGGTTAATAAGGTTTTTACTATTTATCAAAAGCCGAGAGCCCGTGATTATCTTGACCTTTATTTTATTATTCAGCTTAAGGGTTGGGATATAGATAGTTTGTTAAAAAAAGCTCGAATAAAATTTGATTGGCACATTGATTTATTGCAATGGGGTAGCCAACTTTTACAAGCCGAACAAGTAAAAGATTATCCAAAGATGATAAAAGAAGTTAAGCCGAAAGAATGGCAAGAGTTTTTCATAAAAGAGGCTAGAAAAATAAAAAAAGATATTACGGAGTAATATACAAGTAAGTCTGGAGTGCGGTCGCGAGAAGAGGAAGAAATAAGGAAGATTTGGTGATTTATAAAAATACCTATGAGGAGGTGTTTTTATAATTGAGCAAAATTAGTGCAACAAAATTTTTTTATTATTGCCGACTATTATTTTGTAATAGTTTTTTTATTTTTTTCCTCTTCGTTCGATTTTACATCCTCTTATACAAAACTCCATAATTCGCTTCCGATAAAAAACCAGCGCGGCGGCGATAGTCAATGAGTGCATGATAGAGGGGATAACTATGTTAGTCGCGCCAGGAATCGGGACGGTGTCCGTTGGCACCACTTCATCATAGAGCGGTCTGATCGTCAGAATTTTCTGTTTGTCTTGACTGGTCAGAGTAGTCAGATTTTGCTCGCATTCTTTTAATGCCCTTACCGACAGCTCTTTTTGCTCAAATGGGGTCAGTTTATCAAGATACGGACCAGTTTTGATCCGGCCGCAGACAGATACTACTTTGTGGATTTTATCCCGGCGTGCCGCCAAAGCGTTTATTGCGGCGCGAGCGCCGGCACTCGTTCCAACGAGTGAGATTTGATTGCCTTCAGCAAATCGGGCGTCAATTTTGTCGAGCAAGGCTTGTTGTTTGTCCGCGAGCGAAGGGGTGACAGATCGCCAACCAAAGATATGGATTTCCGCTGATAACCCGCTATAAAGTCGCAAAATTATCGAGAGCAATAAACTGTGATCCCCTGCACCAGGGATAAAAATAAGGTGATGTTGCATACGTAATTTTAGGTTAGCACATATTATTGGTGAATTGCAACGTGGCGCAAGCTTGACCCCGAACTAAATTCCGACAATGGCTGGTGATTCAAGTCTATTGGTTGGCCGAAGCCGCCTTCGGCTCAAGGCATAAGGTAGTCAAAATTTGATTTGCGAATTAGTGCGGGCTACGTCGCTCGCGAGCGACGTGGCGAACTTGACAACATTTGCCATTTTACTATATACTACTTTTAAGAATGAAACTAATATCCAATACAATCTGGTTTAGCCTCTATTATTTTTTGCAACCGACCGCCGGATCGGAATATTAGGAATTATTTCATTAAAATAAATAGAAATTAAATCCTAAAAAACCGATCCATAAGGGTCGGTATTTTTGTTAACGTAGGGAACAACAGCGAACAAAGAACATAGACTATCTGAGAATAAGCAAAAACGTCAATTTGTCATCCCGAGCGAAGTCGAGGGATCCCTGCCTGCTGGTAGGCAGGCCTTATTCAAGCCACTATTACAGAAAGGGATTCCACCCCTAAGGGTGATCAGCCTCTGGCTGGCCTCGCTAGCGCTCGGAATGACAGTTATCGGACAGTCTATGTTCATTAACCCTAAACTATGTTAAAACAAGAACGACTTAATAAAATTCTCAATCCAAAAACAGGACGAACCGTGATTATTCCAATGGATCACGGAGTGACTGACGGGCCGATGGCTGGGTTAGTCGAAATGTCATCAATTTTGGAAAAAGTAAAAAAGGGCGGCGTTGACGCGGTTATTTTGCATAAAGGGATCGTTAAACAAAATCAAGCGGCGCTGGCGGGTTTGCCTTATTTAATTCACATTTCCGCTTCCAGCGGTTTAGGCGTGCCATTGCGCAAGATGCTGGTGGCTGACGCTAAAGAGTGCGTGGAATTGGGCGCGACCGGCGTATCAATTCACGTTAATTTAGGTAATCAGTACGAACCAGAGATGCTGGCCGATTTGGGGCGAGTTGCCCGTGATTGCGAACGCGAAGGCATACCGCTTTTAGCAATGATGTATGTTCGCGATCAAAAAAATGGTCAAATTATCAATGATTTGACTGTTAAAAGCGTGGCGCACGCGGCGCGGCTGGCCTACGAGTTGGGGGCTGATATCGTCAAAGTTAACTATACCGGCTCGAGTGATAGTTTTAAAGAAGTTGTGGCCGGCTGTCAAATTCCGGTCGTGATCGCTGGCGGATCAAAAGGCTCGCCGGAAGATTTTTTACAGTCGATTAAAGATGCCATGTCTGCGGGCGCCAAGGGCGTGTCTTGCGGCCGGAATGTCTTTCAGGCTGATGATGTCACCACAATGGTTAAGAATGTAGTAGCGGTAGTTCATGGGACTTAATTTTTATGGTTATATAGTTAACGGGTTAACGAGTTAAAGGGTTATATCTTTAGGAGACAACCCGTTAACACGTTAACTCGTTAACTGGAAAACTGATTTATAACTATGAAACTCTTTTGGTACAAACCTAAAAATTATAAGAAAAAATTAATTACCGCGGCAATCGAATCCGGAGCGCAGGCAGTTTATGTGCCGGCTGATGCAATTGATGAAGTCAAAATTTTGGCTAAGGTCAAAGTGATTTCCACTGGTCAGCAAGCTGATTTGGTATTGGGGAAAGATGTCGTTGAAGTGTTAATCGACAAAAAAGAACGCGAAGCAGAGGTGGTAAAGCATCAGGGCAAAATCCCGGTGATCATTAAAAATCGCGATTGGACAATTATTCCGCTTGAGAATTTGATTTCCAAAACGACTAATTTGATTCAAACCGTTGGCGACGCTAAACAGGCTAAAGTGGCGTTGGAGACGCTGGAAAAAGGGGCGGACGGTGTGCTGTTGGAAAGCGATGAGCCGGCGGAAATTAAAGCGACCGGCGAAGCTATCAGGGCGGCCAATAATGAGCGGCTGGCTTTGGTAAAATTTAAAATTGTGTCTACCGAAATTTTAGGAATGGGTGATCGCGTTTGCGTTGACACCACCTCTATTTTGGAGCCGGGGGTGGGAATGTTGGCTGGAGATTCTTCCTCGGCCATGTTTTTGGTTCATAACGAAAATGTCGCTTCGCCTTATTGCGATCCGCGTCCGTTTCGCGTGAATATCGGCGGAGTGCATGCGTATGTCCGACTTGCGGAAGGCCAAACCCAGTATGCCGGCGAGTTAAAAGCAGGTGTTGGCGTCCTGGTGTCTGATCCGCGCGGCAATACCCAAGTTGTTTATGTCGGCCGGGCTAAAATCGAAAAGCGGCCAATGATTTTGGTGCGCGCAAAGTATCAGGCGCGAGAAATCACTTTGGTTATGCAGAATGCCGAAACTATAAGATTAACAACACCGGATGGATCGCCGGCATCAATCACGAAATTAAAAGCCGGGGATTTGGTATTGGGTTTGG
>MHJY01000015.1 GCA_001818235.1 Candidatus Jacksonbacteria bacterium RIFOXYB2_FULL_44_15
AACACCTTCGGCGGCGGCGTGACTGTTTCCTTATACGTCAGTCCGTAGTATTCACTAGTCGCCGAAATTTCCGCGCTTTGTTTATCAGCTACCACTGTGACTTCGTATCGAAAGTAAGACTGATCTCCGATCGGCCGAAAATCAATCTCATCAAAATCAGAATTCACTGGCCACAAAGTCGGCTCTGCGTCATTTCCTCCATTTTTTGGAGTTGCCTGGCAAACCGGATAAACCTGATGCGCTTTATAATATGTTTGCAGTCTATCCGTGATAAACGACATATTAACAGTAGCTTCTGCAACTAGATCTTTTTTGTCACGGTTTTCATCCCAGCGGACTACAAGATATGCTATTAACAGAACAAATACGAACCCGACAACCAACGTAATTTTGTTTCCTTTCACAATCCTATCCCCTTTCAGTTGTAATTTTTTTAAACTTATTCAATTGTCAATTGCCTCTTTTATAACATAAAACTAATAAAAAAGCAATATGCAAACAAATTACCTCCAAAAACTAATCCAACGCCAAAATCTCACAACTTTAGAGGCCGCGGCTTTAATGCGCCAAATGATGAGCGGACAGCTGCCAGAAATACAAATAGCCGCTATTTTAACGGCCATGGCCGCCAAAGGCGAAACGATTTCTGAGTTAACCGGCATGGCAAAGGTAATGCGCGAATTTAGCGTAAAAGTTCCTATCAAAAATCCTTTGCTTGACACCTGCGGCACTGGCGGATCAGGACTCGCGCGTATCAATGTCTCCACAGCCAGCGCATTTGTCTTAGCCGCCTGCGGCGTCCGCGTCGCCAAACACGGCAATCGGGCGGCCTCAGGCCGAGTTGGAAGTTTTGATCTCTTGGAAACGCTCGGCGCAAAAATTGATTTAACGCCACAGCAAGTGGCCAAAACCATAAAATTGACTGGCCTCGGCTTTATGTTTGCTCCGCTTCATCATCCGGCAATGAAACATGTTGGGAACGTTCGGCGCCAGCTTGGCATCAAAACCGTTTTTAATATTCTGGGGCCGCTAACTAATCCAGCTTCTGCCAGTTATCATGTCCTCGGAATATCTGATCCCAACCAAGGCCCAAAAATAATCCAGGTAATGCGCGCCCTCGGCAACAAACGCGTTTTAGTGGTGGCTGGTGAAGATGGCTTGGACGAAATTACTCTCTCCGGCCAAACGCTCGTTTGGGAATTGACTGCCGCTGGCAAAATTAAAACTTACAAAATCAAGCCCGCGGATTTTGGACTTAATACAGTGCCATTTGATAAAATTAAAGGCAGGGATAAAGAATATAACGCCAAAATTATCCGTGATGTTTTCAGCGGCCTTGAGACCGGGCCGTACCGCGATTTGATCGCCTTAAACGCGGCTGCCGGACTTTATATTTATGGAAAAGCAAAATCAATCAAAGAAGGCTTAAGGCTGGCAAAGCTGGCGATCAAAAATGGCACCGCCCAAACAAAACTCGAAACTTATGTTAAATTAAGTAATAATTAGCTGTTGATTAAAATAATAATCAGAGTAAAATATAGAAAAAGAATAAATCGGGCATTAAAAAAGGCGGGGGAGGTGCCCCCGTCTAATTTTTACCTAAAATCCATGGACATCCTAAACAAAATTATCAGCCATCAAAAAAAAGACGTCGCCAAACGCCAAAAAAAACGGCCTTTATCTTCTTTTATCGATCAAGTTACCAAAAGCGAACGCAATTTTAGAGAGGCGTTAACCGGCCGCGCCAGTTTAACGCCAATCGACAAATTACCCAGGCCGCGTTTGATCGCGGAAATTAAAAAAGCCAGCCCTTCAGCTGGTGTAATTCGGGCTAATATTGATCGCGAGCTTCTAAAAATTGTCGCGACTTTTAATCAATTCGCCGCCGCCATCTCAGTGATCACGGAAAAAAAATTTTTCCAAGGTAGCCTCAACCGTTTACAAAAAGTTCGTGATCTAACGCCGCTACCGACACTGGCCAAAGATTTTATTCTCGATGAATATCAACTGTACGAAGCGCGCCTGCATGGCGCCGACGCCGTGCTTTTAATAGCCCAGGGCAATGAGCCAGGGCAAATAGAATTTCTGGAAAAAATGATCGGCATTGCCCATAGTTTAGGCATGGACTCCTTGGTCGAAACGCATACCGTAGAAGATGTAAAAACCGCGCTCGCCGCTGGCGCAGAAATAATCGGCATCAACAACCGCGATTTGGCGACCTTTAAAATTGATTTTGACACGACCGCTAATCTCTTGCCTTACATCCCAGAAGATATCGTAATCGTTTCGGAAAGCGGTTATAAAACTCCGCTTGATATACAACGCATCGGTGATCGAGTTGACGCGGTGCTGATTGGGACAGGATTACTGCAAAGTTCAAACTTGCCGCAGACATTTGAGCAGTTGTTTACACGGGTTGGAAAAACCTAGGCGATACTTATTTATAGCTCTCACATCTTCCTCGCCACGATAATCATTTTATTTTCCTGCCTGATGATCCGGCCTAAAACAAACACTAAATCTAACCCCAATTTTTGAAATTGAGCTAGTAGATTCTGCTTTTTAAAAACGCGCCCTACGCTGGTGCGGGTAGAATAAATTTTGACGACATTAAAACCTGCTTCTCCAAGTAATTTCGACATCGTGGCTTGGTGAAACAACACCACATGATGCAAACCATGCAAAGTCCGGGCCGGCTCTCTCCATCCCAGGCGATATAAAAAATAAGCGACTTTATTGATCAGCGCGCGGCTGTTCGGAGTTTCGATTACCAACAGCCCATTTTTTTTTACTAATTGAGCGCACTTAGCCAGCAGTTGCCGCGGGTTAGTAACGTGCTCGATAATATCCCACAAAGTTATTAAATCGTAATTTTGACTTTGAGCCGAAAAATCATCAATCCGACCGGCAAAAACTTGGATGCTAAAACGCTCTTGGCTCGCCTTGGCCGCGGCAGACGAAAGCTCTATCCCCTGCCCCTGCCAATCCAGCCGCCGGCAAACCTCCAACCAAACTCCATGGCCAGAACCGACATCCAAAACACGCGCTCCGACTGGTATCTGATGTCGATCCTGTAACCACAGCGCCTTTTCGATCACCTCACGGCCGCTCCGTGTTTTAAAATAGTCTGGCCGGTTTAGCTCGCGATAGTAAGGCTCATCAACACCCAAAACATCATAAGACTGATAAAATTGATTCAACTCTTGAGTTGATGGGGGCGGACTGGCAAAATAGGTGCCGCAAATCTGGCAAAAAACTAAATCATGGCCTTCGTGATAATCCGGACGCGGCAGGTAAGAAATGATGTTGGTGCTTGACGAACAAATCGGACAAGTCATATCACTACTTTTGATTAGCCCCAGATTTTGATCAAGATACCGACTAACAAAAGCGCCACCACGTTAAGAATTTTAATCATCGGATTGATCGCCGGCCCAGCGGTATCTTTGTAAGGATCGCCGACCGTGTCCCCGGTAACTGCGGCTTTGTGAGCCTCGCCGCCTTTGCCGCCGAAATTGCCGGATTCGATGTATTTTTTGGCGTTATCCCAGGCCGCGCCGCCGGTTGTCATCGAAATCGCCACAAACAACCCAGTCACAATCGCGCCAACTAAAAGTCCGCCCAAAGCCTGAGGCCCTAAAATCAGCCCGACTAAAATCGGGGCCAAAACCGGAATCAAGGCCGGTACAATCATCTGCTTTAACGCGCCAGCGGTAACGATATCAACCGCCCGGCTGTAATCAGGTTTGGCAGTCCCCTGCATGATGCCTTTGATTTCGCGAAACTGCCGACGCACTTCCTCCACCACGTGGCCAGCCACTTTACCAACCGCTTGCATGGCGTACGACGCGAACAGATACGGCAAAAGTCCGCCGATAAACAAGCCGACGATAATTCGCGGCGAAGATAAATCAAAATTTAAACCGCTCCCAAAATCACCTCGTCCGATAAACTCCTGAACATACGCGGCGAATAAAACCAAAGTCGCGAGCGCCGCTGAACCGATGGCATAACCTTTAGTCACCGCTTTGGTGGTGTTGCCGACCGCATCCAGCGGATCAGTAACCTCCCGGACCGTCGCCGGCAAATCAGCCATCTCGGCAATGCCGCCGGCGTTGTCGGTAATCGGGCCATAGGCGTCAATCGCCACGATGATGCCGGTTAAAGACAACATCGCCACCGCGGCAATCGCGATGCCGAATAGGCCGGCCAAAGAATACGCGCCTAAAATTCCGGCCGCGATCACGAGTATCGGCCAGGCGGTTGACTTCATGCCCACCGCCAATCCGGCAATAATATTAGTGCCATGTCCGGATTTGGATGCCTCGGCAATGCTTCGCACTGGCCGGTGTTCGGTGGAAGTATAATATTCGGTAATGTAAAAAAGTAACCCAGTCACCACTAACCCGATGGCCGCGGAAAAAAATAATTTTTGGCTGTCGATTGCAGGATTCCCGGCAAAAAACTGATTCGTTACCCAATAAAAACCGATCGCCGCGAGCACGCCACTCCAAATAAGCCCTTTATACAAAGCGCCCATAATTGAACCCCGGGCTGATAATTTGATAAAAAAAGTTCCGACGACCGAAGCGATAATCGCCACTCCGCCTAAAACGAGCGGGTACCACAGCACCAGCGGTTGGCCGGGAAAAAGAAGTGATCCCAAAAGCATTGCCGCGATAGTGGTAACGGCGTAAGTTTCGAACAGATCAGCGGCCATGCCAGCGCAATCGCCGACATTATCGCCCACGTTATCGGCGATTACTGCCGGGTTGCGCGGATCGTCTTCCGGGATACCGGCCTCCACCTTGCCGACCAAGTCAGCTCCGACGTCGGCCGCTTTGGTGTAAATTCCGCCGCCTAACCGCGCGAACACCGAAATCAAACTGGCGCCAAAACCTAAACCAATCAAAGCTTTAACATCACCGGTAGCTAAATAAAAACCGGCCACTCCGAGCAGTGCCAAACTCACCACTAAAAGTCCGGTGATAACTCCGCCGTTGACCGCCGTATAAAACGCCGCCGCCAAACCAGACTTGGCCGCCTCGGCAGTGCGGACGTTGGCTTTAACCGAAATCAGCATGCCGATAATGCCGGCTGAGGCCGATAAAACCGCGCCCACCAAAAATCCAATGGCTGTTGGCAATCCTAAAAAAATCAAGAGTACTGCCATAATCGCCACCGCCAAAAAGGCTACCGTTTGATATTGGCGCTTTAAATATGCTTTAGCGCCGGTTTCGATCGCCGCGGCAATCTCCGTCATTTTGCCGCTTCCTGGCGACTGCCGTAAAATTTTTCGAATGATGATGATGGCGTATAAAACGCCGATGCCTCCTGCTATTAGGGGAAATAGTCGCAACATAATTTCTAATTTCTAATTTCTAATTTCTAATTCCTGCCTGCCGGCGAGGCAGGTCTAAACAAAACTAGCTATTAGAAATTTTGATCATTATTCATTATTCTTTGATCTTTGCTACTTGATCTCTATTTGACCTTTGAGCCACAGAATAGCCTCGCGACTCAACAGCCGGCCGCGAACCGATGCCGCTAACCGCGCTAAATCTATCTGTTTTTTGGCCTGTTCCGTCGATGGAAACCGCGACAAAATTTTATTGATCTCTTCTGCCACTACAGAATCCGCTATTTCTATTTTTTGCGCCGCCACAACAACCGCGATAATCGCTTCTATTTTGACGCGTTGTTCGGCCTCGACGCTTAAATCTTTTAAAATATCCTCCTCTGTTTTTTTAATGCTTTCCAAATACTTGGCCCACACCCCGCCCATGCGTTCAATATTATATTTATATTCACCGAGCAAATCCTGCTGGCGCGCGGTTACCAATTCCTCGGCAATCGGGGTAAACTGCGACCCCTTAACCAAAGCGTCAATCATCGCCAGCTCTTGCCGATCGTTCTCGCTTTCTTTATGTTCCAGCCGCAAATTTTCGGCCAGCTGATCTTGCAACACTTTAAGATTCGTAAACTTGGGATTAACGGCGCGGGCAAAATCATCAGTCAGCTCGGGCAATGTAATCTGCCAGACTTTATTGATTTTGATTTTTACTTCCGCCGACTTCCCGGCATAACGCTTCTCGTGATAATTCTCCGGAAATTTTTGCTGGAAAGTTTTTTCTTCGCCGGCCGTAAGACCTAAAATATTTTCGGTAAAACCGTCAATCATCTTTGTATCGCCTAAAATTACCGCTTGATTTTTTACCTCGTCGGTTTGACCATTCTCTTTAGTAATAGTGGTTAGCACGTCGAGCTCAACCTTATCACCGATCTCCGCCGGCCCGGACTTTAGCGCTTCGGTCGCGCGTATTTGCTGTAATTGCTTGAGGATCGCCGCTTCTTCTTCGGACGTGATTTTGACCGGTTTCGCCGCGATTTTTATTTTTTGGAGCTCCGGCAGAGTCGCCTCCGGCAAAATTACGACCTCAACCTTATATTCCAAATCATTCCCCGGCGCCACTTTTAAAACATCAACCTTAGGCTGGCGCGCCGGCTTAAGGCCTTCCGCGATAATCGCTTCGTCATAAGTGTCCTGGATAATGTCTTCCAAGGACGACGTCAGCAATTTCATCTCGCCCAGCTGGCCGCGAATAATTTGCAGAGGCGCCTTGCCCGGCCGAAAGCCTTGGATATCCATCTTCTCGCCCAGTTCCAGCGCTTTACTGCGCAAAAATTTTTCGCATTTTTCCGCTGGCACGGTAATGTAAAGGATGATTTTACCTGGGGCCAATTGTTCCTGTTTGACTTTCATAATGATTTAAATAATTAAGTTTGATCCTCGTCTGGTGATGTTACTACTTCTACTTCTGGAATGATTTCGGTTTCCGCGACCGGTTCTTGATCTATAGATTCATCTTTGACGACTTTGACAACTTTGTCTTTTTTGGCAGTACCTGTCTTCTTTTTCTTTTTAGCTTTGGGCTTGGCTTCGTTTTTTTGCTCTTCATCTTTTTTGATTTCCTCGGCCGCTACCTCGCCTTCGGCCTTTTGACCGCCCTCGACATCAGCCTCAACTTCGGCGATTTTTTCGCCGGTTTCGAATTGAACAATATCTATCTTCCATCCGGTGAGCTTAGCGGCCAACCGAACATTCTGCCCGCCTTTGCCGATAGCGAGTGACTGCTGTTCGGATTTGACGGTTACCCGCGCCTGGCGCGTTGCGGCATCCAAAATCTCCACTGATCCCACTTTAGCCGGCGACAAACTGGCGGCAATATATTTCTCTGGTACCTCGTTCCATTCGATAATGTCAATCTTTTCGCCGCTTAATTCATCAATCACCGCATTGACGCGGGCTCCCCGCTGGCCGACGCAAGAACCGATTGGGTCAATGTTTTCTTCGTGCGCCACCACGGAAATTTTTGATCGCGACCCAGCTTCCCGGGCGACAGATTTAAGCTCCACGGTACCGCTTTCTATCTCCGGCACTTCCAACTCGAATAACGCCCGCACTAAATCGCGATGCGCCCGCGAAACAATAATTTCCGGGCCTTTCGGGGTCATCTCGACGCTTAAAAGCAAAACCTTAATCCGCTGGCCAATATGATAATGGTCACCAGGGATTTGTTCGCGATACGGCAAAATGGCGTTCACCCGGCCAATATCAACCATCACCACCGAGCCTTCGGTGCGTTGCACCAGGCCGCTCATCATTTTATTTTCTTTGCTCTTGTATTCTTTAAAAATTGTTTCCCGCTCAGCTTCGCGAATCCGCTGAATAATCACCTGCTTGGCGGTCTGCGCGGCCATCCGGCCAAAATCATGGGGCACTTCCAAATCAGCCTTGTACTGATCCCCGACTTGGAGCGCGGCATCAACTTTGCGGGCTTCGGAAACCGTGATCTGCGTCCGTGGGTTAAATTTTAACAACACCTTGCCATCCTCAATTAATTTTTTGTCGTCGTTTAAATCAACCGGCTCATTCGTCGATTCCTCTTTTTCGATGATCTGGCCGTCCGGCATAAACAAAGCCGCTTTTTTCTTCTGGCGCGCCAGTTTGTAAGCCTCTTCCAGGAGTTCCGGCGAAACGTCAGCCACGACTTCTTTGATATCGTAAACCTTAAATTGGCCGCCTTTCGGCTCCAGCACCACGCTGATATTCTGTAGTTTGTCGGCAAAATCCTTGCGGTAAGCGGCGGCCAGCGCCAATTCGACCGTCGCCACCACCGCCTCTTCTGGAATTTGTTTTTCTTCGCAAATTTGTTTAATTACATTGTATAAATCAGGTGTCATAATAATTAAGAGGTACGAGCAAAACATTTAGCTAGCGTTGCTCTTACCTAATTAACGTGGCAGATCGCCAAATGCGAAAGTTCTACCTACTAATTAAAATGACTAGTAGCCTAATACCACTAGTCACCAGAGTTCATCTGTTATTCCTGCCCCAAGTATAGCAAACTTAATAAATGATGACAAGAGGGTAAATTTGCGTTATACTTTTGGTATGTTCAAACATCTAATCAAGCACCTGTTGATTGATACGCTCTACTTTCCGGTCTGGTGGTACACCGCCGGCTTTTTTCGCGTTTTAGGCTGGGCCAAGGAATCGTTGATCGGGATCGAGCGAGTCGCGGCTTTAAAAATCTGGTTAAAATCGATGTTTAAGCCGATGTTTCAGGATACTACGCGCTCTGGCCGGTTGATCAGTTTTTTTATGCGCTTGGTGCTGTTGATCTTTAAACTGTTGATGGTAATTGTTTGGGCGGTATTTTTAGGAGCGATCCTGCTCGCCTGGTTGCTCTTGCCGATAACCATCATCTGGCTTTTATTAAAATCATTTTATATTGACCTCGTTGATTTAAGCAAATTAATTAAAGGGATGTAATCGCCTATGATCGCCTATCTTAAAGGGTCGGTAAGTAATGTAACCGGCGAAACCGCGACAGTGATTGTCAACGGGACAATCGGTTTCCAAGTTTGGCTGGCGGAAGACGACCTCTTAACAATAAAAAAAGGAGCGGAAGTTGAAATTTTTTGCTACCATCACCAAAGCGAACGGAGCCAGGAACTGTATGGCTTTTTAAGTTTGGCGAAAAAATATTTTTTCAAATTGTTGATTGACCGCGTTGCCGGCATCGGCCCGAAATCAGCGCTTAAAATCATCGGCAAATCAAAATTGGAAACTTTACTGGAGGCCATCCGCGCCGGTGATGTCGGGCGTTTGATCGCCGGGGGCCTAGGCAAAAAAACCGCCGAAAAAATCATCATTGGGTTACAAGATAAAATCGGTGACGCCGGGGGCGAGCGAAACATTAAATTTATTTCGCCGATTTATCAGGAGGCCTTGGAAGCCCTGCAAAATTTGGGCTACAAACGAATAGAGGCTGGCACTGCCTTGGAACGGATTGATTTGACGGAGAAAACATTGGAAGCGGTGATTAAAGAAGCGCTGAGGATGCTGTAAATTATACTAATTATACTCATTATTCTAAATGAATAACCAATCACCAAGATACAAGTATCCAAATAAATTAAAATAATCAATGACTGAATAACCAAATAATTTGGTTATTGATTATTTGCAAATTGGTTATTATTTGCCTGCCCGCTTCGCGTTGCGAAGCAAGGCGGGCGGGGACACTTGGTTATTGTTTCTTGGTTATTATACTAAATTAGAAATTATCCGCCAATACATGTCCCTCAAACTTCTCCCCAACCCCCCTGCTTTACAAAATTTTCCTAACCCACTTCCCCATTCCGACCTTCTCCAAAGTCCGTTGTGGGGAAAAATCCAGGAGGCCGCCGGCCGCCGTGTTTTTTATTGGGGGCTATTTGACGACTTTGACGTCAATGCGACTGACATTGATCCGTCATTGCGAGCCCAGCGAAGCAATCTCTCAGCCAGTGTCCTAGTCATCAAATATCCCCTGCCACTAGGCAAAAGCTGGCTCTACTCGCCGCGGCTTGCTTGGCCGGAAAGTGATTTGCCGCAACTAATTGACGAAGGGGCAAAAATCGCAAAAACAGAAAAATCAATCTTTTGGAAAATCGAATTTTCAGATAGTAAATTTAAAATTTTAAATTTAAAATTAAAAATTGCGCCCGCGGCGCCATTACAGTATCCCGAAACTTTTATTATTGACTTGAGTGAGTCTGATGAAGCACTGCTCGCCAAGATGAAGCCCAAAATCCGCTATAATATTCACTTGGCGCAAAAGCGTGGAGTGACGATAAAATGGACGCCGAATTGTCATCCCGACCGAGGCCGACAGCCGATCGGCCGAGTGGAGGGATCCCTTTCTTTAACTGAAACTTTTGACGTTTTCTACGACCTTCTCTCTCAAACCGCAACCCGTCAACATATCCGCCTTCATCCCAAAAAACATTACGAAAATATTTTGAAAATTTTAGGTGATGCTGACGCGGCCGCGATCGCGATTGCGGAATATCAAAACAAGCCAGTCGCCGCCAATCTGGTGACCTTTTATGGCGACACCGCGATTTATCTGCACGGCGGCACTGACGACGCTTACAAATCCGTGATGGCGCCATATTTGCTTCAATGGGAAAGTCTGCAAGAAGCACGTCGTCGGGGCTGTAAATTTTATGATTTCGGCGGCGCGGCAGTGGAAACTGGAAAAATTGACGGTTGGGCTGGCATCACCCGATTTAAAGCAGGCTTCGGCGGCAAGTTGACGCGGTTTGGGGAAACTTATGATGTCGTGTTTAATAAAGGGTGGTATAGATTGTATCAGTTAGGAATTAAGGCTTTAGCCTTTTATAGACGTTAACTAAATTCCAAATGATAAATTGTAAATGTCAAATCAAATTCAAATTTCAAATTTGGTATTTGGCTTTTTGACATTGAATTGACATTTGGATTTTGATATTTGACATTATGATCTTCTCTTCCCGCCTCCACGCCGGCCAACAACTAGCCCAAGCGCTACGACACTTCGCCAATGACAAATCAGTGGTGATTTTAGCTCTTCCTCGCGGTGGCGTACCGGTTGCGGCTGAGGTGGCGCGCGAATTACATGCACCTTTGGACGTGATCATCTGCCGCAAAATCGGCGCACCCGGCAATCCGGAGTTTGCCATCGGCGCCATTTCCGAAGCTGGCGGATTGTTTTTGAATCGCGAAGTTATTGACGCCTACGGCATCAGCCAAAAATATATTGACTCGACGATTGAGGCTGAGCAGGAAAAAATCAAATTATATCAGCAGGAATTTCGCAACCTAACCTCCTCCCCTTACGAAGGGGATGCTGGGAGGGGTTTATCACACCTTAAAAACAAAACAGTGATTTTGGTCGATGACGGCGCCGCCACTGGAATGACTTTAAAAGCGGCGCTTGATGCGGTTAAACATCAAAACCCGGCCAAAATAATTGTCGCTTTGCCGGTCGCGCCTCCAGATACTGCCCGCGAGTTACGCAAACTCGTTGACGAAATCATTATTTTAGAAACACCCCCCTATTTTCAAGCTGTCGGCCAATTTTACGCTGATTTTACGCAGGTGGAGACGGCGGAAGTGAAAAAACTGCTGGGTGAAAATGACGAGTGAAAATTAAGGTTTCTCCCCCTAGCACGGCTCTCGCGAACGGCGTCCCCTTCACTCCAAGATGGCGGGTAAACCCGAGGGTTAGCCAGCAACAACCCATTAACTCGTTAACCCGTTAACTGAATAATTAAACTCTATCACTATTGACAAAAACCCAAAAATAGGCCTATGCTACTCAGTTAAACGCCTATTTTTATTTTGGGCTTTTTAGGCGCTTAACAATGTATTAATTTTGACAATTTAAAAAAGTCCAAGAAAAAAAGGAGGACGAAATGGCTATAATCAATGTTGCAGTCTTAGGCGGTACTAATTATACTGTTTGGCATGTTTACTCTGATATGTTGGAAAATGTCGCCAATCAGGATTGGTCAAAACTAAATCCGGTACAGGAAATAAAACGAGCATCACTGGGTGATGCAACTGACATTTTTGAATGGATAAGCAGATACTTTTCTGTAGAAGACGCCTTGGGTAGCACTCTCGTTATTGCAGGGCAAACAGATGCTGACGGCAGAATGATCTTATCTCCTAACGGCCCTGCCCTACGTGGGACCAATCCGGTCGAAGAAATATCTCAGCGAACAAATAACATACTGACAATCCAAAAAAATGACGCTGAGGCGTTCGTTACCGGGCAGTTTGAGCTACTAGGGCAACCACCGTATTTTGCTGGAGGAACAATGGGGACAGGCGTCGGGTTTAAAGTCTGCAAAGATGGGCAAATAGTTGCGGCTGGTGCCGAAATCGGGCATCAAACTTTTGCTAACCCAATGACAACTGTAAAAAATATCTTGCAAATCTTTTCTAAATTGGGAGTAAGACTATCGACCAGCCATGAAATTGAACAACTCGCCCAGTTTGTAAATCCATGTGGCTGCGGAAAATTAACACCTTGTTATGAAAGCGTACTCGGCGGTGATAGACTCAGGGAACTGATCGCAACTGTTCATTTTGCAGTTACTGGCAGTAGCTTCGAAGATGGACTTGACGCAAACAAAGCCTTTGATGCGGCGTATAAAGCATGCGAACTTTGGGCGCTGGTGATCGCTGACATGCTTAGCATAGATGTAGCACAATTCCTTGGCGATCTTTATTGCCATCACGCTATACCCCTCGTTTGCATTAAAGGTAGCGTTGGACTTGCGGTCTTGGATAAGCTTGGACAGCGAATCAGGCAATATTTGCCCAACTTTTTACCAGCCAGAGAAACGGCGGACACTATCCAAATAGTTCCTTCGCCAGAACCGGTGAAAGACGAACCGATCGGCGGGGCGATGTTGCTGTTAAAAGAGTTGCAGGCGACCGCGTAAAAAACGAAGTAAAAATACTTCAGAATACGACGCATTTGTGCGTATAACCAAAAAAACGACGACATTTATCAAACTATGGTTATACAGCTAATGCGTCGTCGTTTTTTTTAGGATCAATAATCTCCAATTAAATCATGGCCGTAAAAAAAGTCCGGTCAGTCAAGTTGTTCTTGATATCATAAACGCCAAAAAACAATGGGATATCTTTATGCGCCGCCATAAAATCGCGCGCTGATTTGGAATTTAGATCAGACGATTTAATACTCTTTTTAACTTCCAATCCGATTTGCTTGGCTTCCGGCAAATTCACCACAAAATCAATTTCCGATTTTTGCTTATTGCGCCAAAAATTAAAGTTTAGTTCCTGCTTAATTAACTGCATGGCTAAGCCGTTTTCTAATACCGCGCCGCCATCCGGCCGATCCTCTATTTTACGAAAATCATCCACTATTAAATTGCGTAAACCATTATCAAAAAAGAAGACTTTTGGATTTTTGACAATCTCGGTTCTTTTATTCTTAAAATAAGGCCTGACTAATCGGCAAATAAATGTTTTCTCTAAAAAATTCAGATAACTCTTGACGGTTCGAAAATTCAGCCCCGACATATTGCTAATTTCCCCATAATCTATCAAATTGCCGACTTGTAATGCCAAGACCTTTATCATTTGGCTAAATTTATAATCATCAATTAACCCCAAAATGTCCCTGACCTCTCGCAAAAAATAGGTGTTGTAAATATTTCTTAAAACAATTTCCTTTTCTTTTTTCGCGTCGCTCAATATTATTCGCGGATAGCCGCCATATAAAAGATAATCTTGATAATATTTTTTAATATCTGCTAATATTTCCAGACTATCGGCTTTTCCTGAAACATGAGAAAAACCTTTTAAGTTGATTTTACTTTTTTTATAAAGCTTAAATAAATTCGGATCTTTAAAGGCTAGTATTTCATCAAAATCCAAAGGGAAAAGCGAAAAAACAAATATCCGGCCCACTAAATATTTCACTGCTTCAATTGTTAAATCAACATTCGAGGAGCCGGAAATAATAAATTTGGCTTTAGTTTTATCAAAAATATACTTCAAAGACTTGCCGCCCTGTTTGGCATAATAAAACTCATCAACAAAAGTGTATTTATAAGGAGTAACATACAATTCGATAAACTCATCAATGTTCTGCGTGAATAAATTTAAAATTTTTTGATCTTCAAAACTTAAAAAAATCGCCCGATCTTTAACTTGTTCAAAAATATGGTAAAGCAGTGTCGTTTTGCCGGCTTGCCGTGGACCAACGACCGCAATTACCTCGGGACGATCGAGGTATTGTAAAATGGTGTCTTCTAATTTGCGCTTGATGTAGATGTTTTTTGACATATTTTACTATAATTGTACTATAATACAATTTTAGCAAAAGCTTATTCGCCTGTCAAATAGTTTACGCCAGCGTATACAACAAACTAAAAAACCCGGCGAGCAAAAAAATTATCGGCCAAGCGGCATCTTCCGGCACAAACACCAGAATCAACATCACCAACCCGATTGCCATCATTTTGCCGATCGACAGTGACATTTCGAAAAAAGTTACCTGCTTAACCACGCCCCACTGCCGCGCCCGCTGATACATTCTGGCTGTCAGCGGCACCGACAGCGCGGTCTTGCCGATGCGGCCAACTGTGTCCGACAAAAAGACGCCCAAAGGCGCGCGCGTTAAAATCCGCAAAAACCACGACAAAACATAAATGATTGTCGTATAACGCAAAATCGGTTCCTTTGGCCGTTTGTCCGCCAGTTTGCCGACGAATAAAACCACGACGCTGGTGATCAAAGTCGAAACCGCCACCAGTCCGCCAGCTGAGACCGTATTGCCTAAAACGATAAAAATAAAAATCGGCCACAAAGTCATGGCGATCAGCTCTTCGCCAAAACCCAAATACGCCAAAAACGACCGCTTGTTGTATGGTTTAAACAATCGCTTAAACGCCTTGCCGTAAGAAAAATTATGCGGCTCAAAACGCTCGGGTGTTAAGAGCAACGGAAAATTGGATAAAATAATCAAAAAAGCAACCACGATAAAAAGCACCGCGAATCCAAAATAATACATCAACAGTCCGCCCACTAAAGGCCCTAAAATAAAAACTGTGGAAATGATGACATTAAGGGTGCCAAGCTCACTACCCTGCTCGCTGTCTTTCCCGTAATGCGCAAAATCCGCGTGGAAACCAGGCCAGTAAAAAATCTTTTGCAAAGCAAAAAATAATGCCGCCGGAAACAAAAAGAACATTGATTTGGCCACCAAAAGCAGACATAGATAATAAAGAATCAAAAATGGACTGCTTAAAAAAATGCTGTGCTCGAAACCTTTTTGCCGGGCGAATTTGGCGCCCAAGGGCAAGAGAAAAAAATATAAAAAATAAACGCCCAAATAAAACAGCATGATGCCCGGCAGGGTTACGCCTTGCTGGTATAAATAGATCGGCTCAAAAAACATCACCATGGCCACGGCAAAATCCAAGATCGCCGAGTTTAGATACAACTCCCGCACCTGTGATGATGCCTGCCGCGCCAAAAATCCAGGCCACGTGCCCAAAAAACTATACTTATGAATATTGCCTAATTGATCTGGCATTGTTGGCAGTGTCATCCCGACCGACCCCGAGCAACGGCGAGGGCGAGTGGAGGGATCCCTCGACTTCGGTCCGATTGCTATCGAACCTCCGCTCGGGATGACAAATAAGAAAAAATAATGGTAACGATACAACTATTATACCAGATCGCCGGCGAAGAGCAAAAAAAACAGAGAAGCTAGGTGTTGTTTCGATTTGATTCAAAACAACATAGCTTCTCCGGAAGACCGAAGTCTTTATTTAGAGTTCCTCCAGGACTCTAGTTACTACTCGTTAACAAGGCAACTTACAAAATAATCAGAGATTGATGCTTGATCACCATCAAGTTGGTATTCAGCAAGTATTTTAGGATCTATCCGATCACAAACCGTCATTGCACGGTCAAAGTTCCTTAGACTGCGGGCAACGGATTCTACCTGCTGATCATTGCGATCGCCGGGCAGGGGTTGCACGTCAAGACCAACTGGATAGCGAAAACCAATTTCTCG
This sequence comes from Candidatus Jacksonbacteria bacterium RIFOXYB2_FULL_44_15, assembly GCA_001818235.1. Taxonomy (GTDB): domain Bacteria; phylum Patescibacteriota; class Patescibacteriia; order UBA9629; family UBA9629; genus UBA9629. Next base: position 15,939 of record MHJY01000015.1, read on the forward strand.
CAGGGTCCAGACAATCTCGACAGCAGTAGTAAAGTTGATATCTCCAAACGCGCGATCCTCATCGAATTTCGGATTTTCCGATCCGCCGTTTAAATGGACATACCACAATTTCTTTTTGGCTGCCGCGAGTCCCAACTCCATCGCAAAGCGTTTCCCACCCATCTGTGAGTGGCAGGTCTCGGGGTTCGCACCGAAAAAAGGCTGAAGCCTAGGCGGTAGCATACTGATCACAGCAAGCACCTCGCCGACGTCTCCTGGATAGGACCAGGCTGGCGGTTCGTTTGGTTTAGGCTCAACCAAAAATGGCAACGCTCTTTCTGCTCCGAAAGTATTAATCTGCCAATCCATAATCATTGCTAAACATTCGGCTGTGCGCTCGTAAGCGCCTCGATAATCAACACCAAACGGTACATTGATTCCGTTTGAGCCTGTCCAATACACGTACAGGTTTGCCTTGAAAATTTCAATGCCGACCTGCAGGTACTCTTTAGTGTAGTTGATAGCGGCTTGCCGCACTTTAGGATCAGGTGAGCCAAAATTGCCATTGACGAATTCCGGACGTTTAAAGAGATTTGCCGTACACATATGGACTTTTAGTCCACCATCCTCAACTATCTTGAGCAATTTAGGCGCATCATCTGGCAGTGCTTCGGTATCATGAAATTCAATGAATTTACAACCAGCCATGGAAAGATTTGCCACTTTTCGCGCCAAATCGAGCTCGTGTCGCATAGCTGGCGTAAAACGCCCGCCACCAGGTCCTTGATTCCAATCACCTGCAGAAAAAGCAATGCCTAATTCAAACTCGGGAATGTCTGGTACCCATTTACCGTTCACTTTTTTAAAAGCCATGATAGTACTCCTTTCACAATCGGACAGTTAAAAGTTAATTAAATTGACAAAAAAACCCGAAACATCAGTACTAAAGACATTTTCGGGCGTGAGAATAGATTAGGATAAATTAAGTATTTTGTCAATGTTTTTCCCAAGCATACCAAACCAAATCTGCCTCTTCTACTTGAATTAACCGGCTAATGCGCTCAGTTCGCACCAGCCTTTGCCAAGCCGCCAGAGTCATAATTTGATATTTTTTGCCGCCGCGCAATTGGTAAATCCGGCCTGTTTCTTTTGACCGCAGATAAACGCCATCCGGATATAGTACTTCTAGCCCTTCTGGAATGGCGTCCAAAATAGTCGGCTCTACTATTATAATCGGCGTACTGCCAAAACGAAGTTTTAAAATCAACTCATTCGGAACCCAGCGCTTGCGGCCAGCTTCCAACAAATAGACTGCCTGATCATTAGCAGTTTTTACCAAAGTATTTTGATTAGGATTTTGAAAAACTAACATTTGGCCAATTATTTTTGGCTGATTAACCGGCTCAGCAGTACTTTCCACCGGAATTGACGTTAGCGCAGGTTCTGACACAACTTCGGAAACTTCTTGATTTGGCTGCGGATTTGACTCCACGCTTTTATCATTTGATTTTTGCGGCTCTGGTTGTGGCGGCGGCGACTGAATTTGACTTGAACCTCCACCAGAACCACCGCTGGACGGAAAACTAAGGATCATGCCTGGTGACGGCAACGGCGCTGGAAGTGCGGGCGGCGCCGGCGGTGAGTAAGTAATTTTGCGCACTGGGTAATATCCGCCAGCAAGCGCAATCCCTGCCTGGGCCGTAGTATCAACCGGCAAAAAATTACCAGCGCCTAATTGATATTCAAACCAACCATCAAGCGTCTGTAGACTATTTAAAAAAGTTACCGGACTGCCGCCAGCTTGCGACCAGTCCACTGTTTCCGGATCCTGCCTGATTTTGTAAATCATGCTTATAACCCAGGCTGTACTGTTGGCGTTGGAAATATTATCCCAAACACCGTGGAAACCGCCGTCATCATTTTGATTGGTTTTGATAAAATTGATTGCTTTGACTAAAACCGGATCATCACTCGTCATCCCCTCTTCCATCATCGCCATCACTGCCATCGCCGTAACATCGGTGTCTGAGCCAAAACCCACCGCGAAGGCCCAGCCGCCGTCTGCATTTTGATTATTCAAAAGATAATCTTTGGCCGCCACAATAGTTTGATTGTCCGCCGGCTCTCCAGCCGCGCGTAAAGCTAAAATCGCCAAAACCGCCTCGTTTAAGGTAATCGTTCCGGCAGTTACTTCGGAATTGTAAAAATTGACTAGATTATCGACTAAATTGACGCTGGCAAAAGTTCGCGGATCCTCGCCCAAAGCGGTAATGCCCAAAATCGGTCCGGCACAGACCGCCACCGCGGCATAATCGCCCTCCGCGCAAGTGGCCGAGCGCAAATAATCGCCACTAAGCGGCAACTCACCTAGCTTGTACAAAGCCTGTGTGGTCCAGTAATTCGGCTCGCTGGCTTTGAGATAATCAGCTGCCAGTTGATTTTTGCCGGGCGCGGCCAAGGTTGAATTAAAAGGACAAATCAAAAAAAACAAACTGATCGCGATTAAAAAAAATTTTGAGCGCATAAAAAATGATTTTTAAAAAGACGCTAACAGCTTAGGTGATTTTAAAATTATCGTCAACTTCCCAATTTGTCGCTTTATGATATAATATGGTTATCAATGAAAACATTAGCCAAATCCCGTAGCAACAAAATGACAACTCGGGATCATCTTAAATTATGACCATCAAAAACTTATTCAAAATCGGCGTGGAAAAAGGCGCCTCAGACATTCATCTTTTGTCAGGAAAACCGCCGATCCTGCGCATTGACGGCTCTTTGGTGGAACTGGCCAGCGAACCGTTGACCGGCACAAAAATCAAAGAGCTAATCGACGGCATGTTAACGCCGATCCAGCAGACAACCTTCGAAGAAGACATGGAGCTGGATTTTTCCTACTCCATCGATAAAGTCGCGCGATTCCGCGTTAATATCCATTGGGAAAAAGAAAAACCCAGCATGGTGGCCCGGATAGTCTCCAATAAAATCCCGAATATGGAAGAATTGATGATGCCGCCGATCGTCAAAAAATTAACCGAACTGCACGATGGTTTGATTCTGGTGACCGGGCCGAGCGGCTGCGGTAAATCCACCACACTCGCGGCGATGATCAACGAAATCAATTCCAAACGCAGTGCCCACATTATAACCTTAGAAGATCCGATTGAGTATATTTTCCCGCCGCAAAAATGCATCATCCGGCAACGGCAGGTGGGAACGGATATGAAAACTTTCAAACAAGGCTTAAAGCATGTGCTGAGGCAAGATCCGAACGTCATCATGGTCGGAGAAATGCGCGATTTGGAAAGCATCGCCGCCACCATCACGATGGCCGAAACCGGCCACTTGGTGCTGGCAACTTTACACACGTTAAACGCCGCCCAAACCGTTGACCGGATAATCGATTCTTTCCCACCTTATCAACAATCGCAAATTCGCCTGCAACTGTCGATGACTTTGCGCGCCGTGATCTCCCAGCAACTCATTCACCGCAAGAAGGGCACCGGCCGGATCTCTGCCCGAGAAATCATGCTAAACAACAACGCTGTCGCCAATTTGATCCGCGAAAACAAAATCGCGCAAATTAAAAGCATTATTCAAACCTCGGTCGAAGAAGGGATGACGACCATGGATATGGATCTTAAACGTCTGGTGATCGAAGACCAAATTTCCGAAGAAGAAGCACGTTCGCGAATGGTTAATCCAGCGGATTTGCGCAGTACCTAAACCCAACCTATGCCCACTTCTCTTGCCAAAAAAATCAGCCTCTTTCCGCTCTTTAGCAACTTTAAGAAACCAGAACTGGCCGAAATCGCCCAAAACTGTTTTATCAAAACTCTATTTAAAGACGAGCAATTGTTCGTCCTCGGCGAAAAGCGTGATGTTTTTTTTATCGTCGTCGAAGGCGAAATTGGCATCATCAGAAAACTGGGCGAGGCCAGCCAGATGGTGGAGATTGTTAATCCAGGCGAATATATCGCCGAGCACGCGCTATTTAACCCCAAAGAACTTCATTCCCACACCGCGATCGCGATTTCCAAAGAAGCGGTGGTGATCGGACTGCCGGGCAAGCTCTTTCCCAAACTTTCGCAAAAAACCGCCAATAAACTGCTTTTAAATCTTCTGCCGATTATCTCCGACAACTTTTCGCACGCCTCCAACCGGATGATGACGATTCTCCAGATCGGGCAAATTGTCGGCGCTAAAATCACTTCTCTGGAAACTCTAGGCACGTCAGTTTTGGAAACTCTGCTCCAGGCGATTCAAGCGCAAAAAGCGCTGATCGCGCTTCGGGAACATGCGCCGCATCAGGCAAAAATTCGCGCTATCGCCGGTTTTGAATCCACCACATCTATTCTAAACAAAATGATCGATCTGCGCCAGGATTTTATTTTGGAAACTACCATCGAGCGAGGCCAGACGATAAACATTTCCGAAACAGAATATCTTTTGAGCAAAAAAAAAGTGCCCTATGTTAACGCCTCGGTTTTGGGAATTCCGCTTACCATCGCCGGTAAGACTATCGGCGCCCTTTTGTTGATTGATAAAAAGGATCAGCATAGCTTTAACACCAACAACGAAGTTTTGTTAAATATTATCGCCGAAACCATTACTTTAGGAATTCGGCATGCCGAGCAAACCGAGTTTCAAGAAGCTGATCGGGAACTTCGGCGCGAGTACATCGAAGGGGTATAAGATTTGACGATTTGATTAATTTGATTGATTTAAGTTATTGGCTTAAAAAAGTCCGGACGGCTGTCAACTGGCATTGTCGAATTTTTTATTTTATGGTAAAGTTTGAGCCGAAGTCTACTTATTTCATCAAGATTTTGTAATTTTGATTGACATTCTTGCCCTCGTAGTTTAATGGATAAAACGACGGGCTTCGGACTCGTAGATAGAGGTTCGATTCCTCTCGAGGGCACCACGCTTAGCGTGGTTATTGGGACGCTTAGCGTCCCACCATCTCGCACCCATAGCTCAATTGGTTAGAGCAGTTGCCTCTTAAGCAAACGGTTGCAGGTTCGATTCCTGCTGGGTGCACCAAAATTATGAATTATGCCAGAAATTTTGAATCATTAAACAACCCGGAAAATATCGCTGAAAGTCAAAATTGTACAGAATTAGTAGAAAGCAATTTTGATGTCTTAAACGATTTGCACTTCTTTGATGTAGCAAACACTTATGGGAGACAAGCTATGTATCTTGGCGCACTACCCAGTATACTTGCAGACCACGGTATTAAAGATGAAGAACAATTTGCAAATATGAATAAGGAAAATTTTGACAACTACTTAAACGATGTAGGTGTAAAAACAGAGTCGCGCGAAAAAATCTTTAACTATCATCAACTGGATCAAGAAAAGCTTCTGGAGTTTATTTTACATAAATTAGACCGAAATAAAGTAAAAAAATCGATTGGCGATTTGATGAACATTTCTTCTGAAAAAATTATAAATAGTCTAGACCCGGCAATGACACATTGCCGCGAACGCATCTGTAATCACTCGCCACTCTCACCAAGAGTTGATCAACATATTGGCCCTTTTTGGGAAACATTCTCAGCAGGTTTGTGTGCGGCTTTCACTACTGAAAAGCTACCGCGAGACAATAGAGAAAAAATTATTCTCTATTCTCTACTAGAACGATCCGGGGCGGTGAATGAATATAACAATCCTTTATGGGAAAATATTAATAACGACAACGATCTAGCTAATCTTATTGAAAAAGTAAATCAATTCCACCGTGACGAAAATAAAGCAACAGCCTATCACTTTATACGAAATGGTTATGGACATTTGAATAAATTACAGTCACTTAAGCTTGTTGATGGAGTTCTTACTTACAACTACGCGCCAATGCTTGATAAAGACAAAAAGAGTTTTAATTATCAAATCTGACAATTTTGCCTTGCTAGTTCAATTAATTAGACCTGCCCACCATCAATCCATGTCCACCGATCACGCCTCAAAAAAAGCTAACGTCGCCTTGAGCTCGGTAATCGCGAGCCTTTTTTTAACTGTTTCCAAATTGATTGTCGGACTTTTAACCGGCAGTATCGGCATTATCTCCGAAGCCATCCATTCGGCTTTGGATTTAGGCGCCGCAGGGATGACGTTATTCGCCGTAAAAGTCGGTGATAAGCCGGCTGACCCGTCCCACCCCTATGGCCACGGTAAAATCGAAAGCGTATCCGCATTGTTCGAAACCTTGCTCTTGTTTATCACAAGCATCTGGATTATTTACGAAGCCATCAATCGATTAATCAGTAAAAATGTTGAAGTCGAGGCCACATGGTACGCTTTCGCGGTAATTATTGTCTCGATTATTATTGATATCTCCCGCACCCGGGCGCTTAATCGCGTGGCGCGCGAAACGCAAAGCCAAGCTCTGGAAGCCGACGCCCTGCATTTTAGCTCGGATATCTGGAGTTCGGCAGTGGTTTTGCTCGGCCTGATTTTTGTTTCCTTTGGCATCAAAGGCGCTGATGCCGTCGCCGCCCTCGGCGTCGCAATGTTTGTAATTTTGGCCGGTTACCGTCTTGGCCGACGAACGATTAATGTTTTGATTGATACCGCCCCCCAAGGCGTTGACGAAATCGTCCAGGCAGTAGCCGCGCAAGTCTCAGGCGTAATCGCCGCCGAAAACGTACGGGTCCGGCCGGTCGGGCCGATTCTTTTTGTGGATATGGAAATCCAAGTCAGCCGGCGGCTGTCGCTCATCAAAATAGACGGGGTGATTAAAGCGATGCAAACTGGCGTGCAGTCCAAACTGCCGGGTGCCGACATCCGAGTCCATATCAAACCAACTCAGCTCGATAGCGAAACTATTACCGAAAAAACCCAAGTGCTGGCCAATAAACTGGAACTGGCTGTGCACGACATTGTAGTCGATAACCTTGATGGCCATAAATATTTAAGTTACGATCTGGAAGTACCGGCCGACCTTTCGACCGCCGAGGCTCACGCGCTCGCCAGCCGCCTGGAGGAAGAAATAAAAGCTGACACCGGCGGTGAAATAGAAGTCGCGAGCCATATCGAACCGTTAAAATCTAACGTGGTCTTGACGGCTAACGTTTCCCCGGAAGAACTGGCGACGGTGGAAGCCGCGATTAAAAAAATCAGCGCGACGATCCCGGAAATTTATGGCATTCATAACATGTTGATCCGTGAAGGCGACGGTGATTTATTTGTCACCTTGCATTGTTTAGTCAAAAAAGACCTCCCATTGATTGACGCGCACAGTGCGACCAGCCGTTTAGAATATTTAATCCGAGAACAACTGCCGCGGGTCAAAAAAGTTGTCGCCCATATTGAACCAGGAAGTAATGCATAATCCCCTAACCAAAAAAAGCCCTGACCGGCTTTTTTGATTTGGTTAAATTGCTGATTACGAGGCCAAATATTTATTCTTTATTCTATCTACCAGCTCCCTGGGCACGATATCAGTTTTTATGATGACGTCGCGGGCGCCTAAAGCCAACGCTTTTTTTAAAGTGTCTTCCCGCGTGTAATTGGTAAGCATTACCACCGGTATTTTCGCCAGCACTGGATCAGCTTTGAGATGCTTTAAAACCTCCAGCCCATCCATGCCTGGCATAAAAATATCCAGCAAAATCAAATCCGGATGATTATCTTTGGCGATTTGTAAACCAGTTGCTCCATCGCGCGCCTGCAACAAGCTATAATCAGTTTTGGCAAATGCTAAACCATACATCTTTTGCAAATCAGACTCATCCTCGATTAATAATATTTTTGACGCTTTAATAAGCATACTATGCTTAATATTAACATTATCCGCTGGCCTCGGCAAGTTCTGCCCTGTCATTCCTGCGCAAGCAGGAATCTATATGAAATGGATTCCCGTTTTCACGGGAATGACAAAAATGATACTTTTTTGGGCAAACACGTAAGTTCCAAATCAAAACAACGGCGCTTGAGCTCCGATGAGTTTAGCTCGCTCGGCATCGGTGAAAATTTTTACTTCGCCAAATTCACCGTCATAGCCCGGATTAATCTGCAACTGCCCGGCGCGCATCCGCGTAATAGCGTCAACAACTTCCGGACGCGTCATCGCCGACAAATCTGATTTTGATAA
>MHJY01000016.1:0-488 GCA_001818235.1 Candidatus Jacksonbacteria bacterium RIFOXYB2_FULL_44_15
GCTAAAATAATAGCGATATCTAGCTTTTTTGGTTAAGGGAAAAGCATTTTTTACTGCCATCGAGGTATCGGATGGCGTTTTTTTGTTCGCTCTAGATCGACGTGGTAAATTCGTAATGACAATCTCGACTTCGGTTCATTGAACAACGGACATTCATACGCCTCGACAAAGATTTCGTGCGTATTTAAATTATCGTAAATATCTGGCGGGAAAAAACGCCTGTTATCATTTTTTAGCTTGCCCAGCGAGGCCTAGAATAAGCCAAAAAAAGTATCCGATAGTATCGGATAAGCTTTTGACAAAGAAACATGGCTAATATATAATATAGTAAAGAAAAAAGAATGTAGTGGATAACTTCAGCGGATAAGGATAACTTTATGGGTCGAAAAATATCGGATAAAAATACTGCCCGCGAATCGACAGTCAGTCGACGTAGTTTTATTTCTTTACAGGAAGCAGGCAAGTATTCTCCTTATTCCCAGGAGTAT
>MHJY01000016.1:510-12787 GCA_001818235.1 Candidatus Jacksonbacteria bacterium RIFOXYB2_FULL_44_15
TCCCAGGAGTATTTAAGTTTACGTGCCCGTCAAGGTAAGCTCAAAGCGGTCAAAAGGGGGCGTAATTGGTTTACTACCAAAGAGTGGGTACGTGAATACGTGGTTAGTAGTTCTTGGGATGAAAAGCGGGTGACTTTTCAGAAAAGGACCATAAACGATGAGCCAGTGACTATTCCGGAGGCCGTCAAAATTGATGTGGCTAAGAAAATGCCTTTTGTCATCCCGACAGCGGACTGGAAAAAAGCGGGAGCCAATTTATGGCAGACAATATCAACTGCTACCCAAAATTTTGCGAAATTATTTGCAGATTTTTTTCAAAAACAGCCATATACCATTCGCCGTTTGGCTTTATCAGTTAAATCTATCCCAGTTTATCAGCAAGCGCTGGCTGGGATTTTTATTTTGGTAATTGTTATTTCCCTTGGTGTAGTCACATTTGGCATGGATTCCACCGGCGTTCAAGTCGCGGCCCGGTATTTAGATCGATTCTCAACTGATTTTACACCGGATCAAATAGTTTCAAAGAGCGGCCAGAAGATCAAGACGCAGGTAAAGCAGTCGCTAGCGCTAATTTGGGCAAAAGTAGAAAAAATTGGCGCCGGACAAGAGGTTAAGTTTGTCCCATTAGCCGAATTATCACTTAAAGAAGGCAAAGTCGCCGGCGAAGCTGTTGGTCTAGCCGAAAATCAAATTCTGGACAAAAAGCTCGCCAAATCAGAAGAATCAAGGGATTTGGTGCTGTCGGGCAATAAATTTAATGCCCTAATGGTTAATTTGCGGAGTTGGGCACTGCTTAGTCTTCAGGACTGGGACTATTTTATTAAAAATAGCAATAAAGTATTGGCTGGCTGGTTTACTCAAGAAGACGTCGAACTGGTCGAAGTGCCGTCCACTGGCTCAAATCAAGTGGCAACATCAGCCACCATAATTTCCAAACCAGAAGAACAGCCTGTTCCGGAAACGCCAACTGCGACCGCAGGCAATCAGGCTCTGATCGTTGTGCCGGCAGAAGAAGGTACAGATACCGAACAATTAAAAAAAGAGATTGCCAAATCATTTTCTGATGAAGTTAATGTTTTGCCGGATGAATCCGGGACCAGCGGCATTATTAAACCGATTTTTAAAGAACCGACTGACCAGCGTTACTTTTACGTTATGGTACCAATGGATGGCACGGTAGCAAACTAAGGTGATATTTATGCCAGACAGAAAGAATTTTTATATCTCAATAGTCGTCGGCACGATCGTTTTAAGCTTTGGATACTTGATGTTCGAGCCCGGTGAATCACGAAGCGCCAGTGATAACGATCAAATTACCGTAACCCAGGTAGTAACCGGAGAAATTTCTATTAGCAGTCCAGTTAATATTACAATGTCAGCTACAATTCCAGGGAGGACGGGTAACGCGTTAAATCCGGCAACTGGGCAAGTTATGTGGACAGTTATCACTTCTAATTCCTCGGGATTTAATCTCACGCTGGCGGCCTTCAATAACCCGGCCATGCAAAATTCTGCCGCTGACAGCTTTGCCAACTACACATCTTCGACAAGTACTCCAGATTTTACCTGGGCAGTGGCTGATGGCGCGGCTGAATTTGGGTATACAGTCGAACCGGAAACAACCGCTGACACTGATCAAACTTTTATGGACAATGGCGCTACTTGCAACACAGGCGCGGCAAACGCGGCCAACAGCTGTTGGTTTGGGTTTAACGCCCTAAATGCCGAAACTATCGTCAATCGTTCAAGCGAAACTAATGCCGGTGGGGAAGATGAGCTGGTTCGGTTTCGAACGGAATTTAATAACATTAGCGCCAGCGCAGTACTGCCGGCCGGGACTTATACCGCGACTATAACCGCGACTGCGACCACAAATTGATTATTTTTTATGAACAGAAGATTAAGTATTATAATTTTTTGTCTAGTTGTTGGGAGCGGCATATTTCTGCCGAGATTTGCTTTAGCTTATACATTGCAAAAATTAGACATCGCGAAAAGCGGGGACTTTGTATTAGGCCCGGGCAAGACAGAATTGTCCTTAGACCCGGGAGACTCGGTGATTCAAGAGTTATACATCACCAATCGCGTCGGAGAGCGGCGGGTATTTAAAGTGGAGGGGGAGGATTTTACCGGTTCTGATGATCCGGCTGAGGCCATCAAACTATTAGGCCAAGAGCGCGGGCCGTATTCGCTGAAAGATTATATCAAACCGGAACAGAGTGAATTTATTTTGGAACACGGGGAGCGAATGATTTTGCCGGTACAAATCTCGATTCCTATAGATGCCCAGCCAGGAGGCTTGTATGGCAGTATTTTAGTTTCAACAGCTCCGCCGAAAGAGGATTTTGAAATCAGCGATAATGTTGCCGCCGGCCAGATGAAGCTGGTTACCAGGGTAGGGAGCCTGTTTTTTGTGCGCGTTAAAGGTGAGGTGGTAGAAGATGGCGTATTGGAGTCCATCACGATGGCCAGTCCGGGTAAAACCGTTTACGAGAGTGGTCCAGTGCGTTTTCGGCTGGCATATCGCAATCGCGGTAGCGTGTATTTAACTCCTTATGGGAAAATTGAAATTACTAATCTTTTAGGAAAGAAAATCGGTGAAGCCATAGTTGACCCGTGGTTTGTTATGCCCGGGTCTCTGCGTTCTCGAGAAGTTGATTGGGATCGGGCGATGTTGTTTGGGCGTTACCGGGCAAAGGCCTCCATCAATCGCGGGTATGGCGATGTCATTGATCAGAAAGTTACTGTATTTTGGGTAATCCCTTGGAAAAGAATAGCATTAATAGCGGCTATATTTACCATCATCAGTTGGTTTTTGCTTTGGTTAAAGAGCAAAATTCATTTTACCATCAATGTTTCAGTAAAACCGGCAAAATTGAGCAAATCGCTCAAAACAAGTTCAAAAGACGATTTTGATTCCCAGCTAACGCCGGATCAAAATCAAGAAAACAAAGATGAACCTACTTCGAAAGATACAATATAGTCAAATAAACTTGATACTTGTTTTAGTGTTAACATCATTGTTTATGTTTTGTACTTATTTTTGGGGTAATGCCAGCGCGGCTGAGATGGAAAGCAATAATTATCGGGTCCAATATAGTTCGGTAAATACTGGCGGCCGGCCGGAATCATCCGCGAATTATAAGTTAGACGAAACGATTGGGGAGCTGGGGACCGGACTGGGACAAAGCGCTAATTATAAAATGAAAGCCGGTTATCAGCAGATGCAGGAATCGTTTATCAGCATTACTGAAGCCGCGGATGTTACCATGGCACCGGCGATTCCCGGCGTTTCCGGCGGTACGGCGACCGGTTCCGCCGCTTGGACTGTTTTAACCGATAATTTTGCTGGTTATAGCCTTACTATTCGCGCTAGCACAGCGCCAGCCTTAATCAGCGGGGTAAACAGTTTTGCGGATTATACTACAATATTAGCCGGTACGCCTGACTTTACTTGGCAAGTAGCGGCCACGGATTCGGAATTCGGATTTACGATTGAGGGTGCAGACACGAACCAAAAATTTTTAGATAACGGTATTGATTGCGGAATCGGTGGAAGCGATACGTCGCTTAGTTGTTGGTCGTCGCTTAGTACTTCGCAAACATCGATTGCCGGTAGCGCCACGGCTAATCAGCCTACAGGCACTTTATCCACGGTGATATTTAAAGCCCAGTCCGGTGCTAGCCATTCGCAGGTGGCTGGCACTTATACGGCAACAATTACGGTAACTGCCACAACACTATAAATTTATGACTACTAAAGAACAAACTTTAAATCCTACTAACAGTCCACGGCCAGCCAAGCCGGCAGGCGCTCTAGCTTTAATTATTAAGATCGGCCTTTACGTGTCAACTTTGACGCCGCTGGTGATCGGGCCTTTTAGTTTTAGTTTTTCCGATTATCCGCAAGTTTTTGTTGTTCGAACAATCGTTGCTTTTTGTTTCGTGCTTTATTTATGGCTCATTTGGCTGGACCGTTCGTACATCCCGCGCTGGCGGAGTCCGATCGTAATCAGTATTTTTATTTTTTGGGTGATAATGGGCATTAGTACCATGGCCGGTTTTAATCCTCATCGCAGTTTTTGGGGCAGTCTGGAACATGTTTTTGGCTTAGTTACCTATTCTTTTTATTTTCTCTATTTTTGGCTTTTGATCAGCGTTTTAACAAAAAGGAGCGATTGGATCTGGCTATTACGGCTAACGGTCGCAGTCGGCGCCCTGAACAGTTTAGCCGGCATTGGCCAAAAACTGGGGTTGGTTACTCTATATAATGTTTCTGTTGGTCGGGTTTCCGGCACGCTTTCCAATCCGGACTATTTTTCCGTTTACCTGGTTTTGGTAATTGGGCTGGGGGTTATTTTGGCGGTTTTGGAAGCGGATAAGTGGCTAAAGTTAAATTGGGCAGTGTTGACGGTATTAAGTTTTTTAGTTTTGCTTTTAACCTGGAGCCGCGCATCTTTTTTCGGGCTGGTCGGTGGCGCAATGGTTTTTGGTTTAGTTGAAGGCTATTTTTTAATTAAGCGTAACGCGCGAATGCGGCGGCGTATCGTTTGGTTAGGACTCTCAGCGACAGTTTTATTATTTCTGGTGAATTTATGGGTCGTCAACAGTCCTAAACTGCAGAGTCACGTTATAATTGCCAGAATTTATAACACTTTTTACCTTTCCAGCGCTTTAGGCGACCGGTTTGGGGCTTGGGAAACCTCGATTAAAGCCTTTACCGAAAGGCCGATCCTGGGTTGGGGGCCGCTTTCTGCCGGTTATACCTTTGACAAGTTTCTCGATCCCCAATTTTTTAATCGCGTGTCCACTAATTTGGTTTTTTATCATCCGCATAATGCGGTTTTGGAGGTGATGGCTGACTTGGGAATAGTAGGTTTAATTGTATATCTTGCGATTTGGATATTATTTGGGCGAATGTGTTGGTTAGGCGCGGCCAAAGGCAAAGATCGTTTGGTTTCGGCTTTGCTTTTGGGTCTATTGGCGGCTGATTTTATTCAAAATTTAGCGCTTTTTGACACCCCAAGCGCCTATTTACTCTTGATTGTTACTTGGGCGTTGATTTATCGATTAAATCTCGGCAGTAAAGAAAAAGGAACACCCAATTCGCAGAGGTGGCAATCAGTTGCCGCTGTTGTTCCGCGGCCAGTGGTTATGGGATTACTAGTCCTGTTGGGTTTAGTAGTTATGTCGGTTTGGTATCAAGCCAATTTAAAAGCAATTATCGCGACCAGTTATTTTGTGCGCGGCATTAAATCGGAAAGTCAAGATTTTAAAAAAGCTTATGCTTTATATAAAGAGGGAACGCTAATGCATACCGTGTACGATAAACATTTGCGTTACGGCTTAATAGCACGTGGCTTAAAAGCTTTGGAAGACAGCAATCAATCGATGGATCGGAAAGCATTGATTGATGATTTCGCTAGCATGAAGCTTGATTTACAGAAAGACCTGTATGTTCCTGATATCAGCCCGATCACGCCGTTTGATTTATTATCCAAGATTAATGAGCAGATTTACTTATACTATAAGAATCCCCAGGCTTTAACAGATATGGAAGAAACGGCTAAGGCGGGTTTGGCGCTTTTTTCACAGCGTCCTCATTTTTACAATACTTTGGGGCGGGCAAGAATTTATGCCGGCGATTGGACGAACGGCGAGAACTATCTAAGGCAAGCGGCGATGATTGGCCCGGAAGGTTATCTTGATCACATAATAACCTACCACAAGAATGCCGGTTTCGCTTATTATTTGGCTGGCAAACAAGAGATGTCGATTAATCATTTTTATCAGGCGATTAATTTGATTTATCAAGGCGCGCAAGGACAGGGCGGTCTTGGATATGCTGTCGCTGCCCACGCGTCAGTTGATATGGTTTTCTTTAAAAATGTGGCTGCTTTGTTTTTTCAACGCGGAGAATACGCTTCTGCTCGGGATGTTATAGAAAAAGCCCAAGAGATTTTTCCGGAACAGAGCAGTTGGTATGCCAAAATGTTGGAAGAGGTTAATAATAAGGAGAAGGAATCTTTAAAGGCCGCGACCGGCGTCAAATCGGTGATTCAACCGTAACGCGTCAGGGTTAAATAATAAAAACATGGTTACTGCCCCTAAGAGAAAACGGTATCTATATTGTTTGATTATAATCACCTGGTTTTGCTTTGGTAATGGAAAAGGGCTATTGGCGGCTAGTGTTAGTGATGATGTGCAGGTTAGCCAGACTGTTTACGAAGAGGAAGTGGTTGTTCCGCCGACTCCACCGCCGTCTGGAACTTCGCCAGGGCAAATAATTATTGATCGGATACCGCCGCAAATCAAAAATATTCAAATTGATGTTACTGCCAACTCGGCAATCATCAGTTACGAAACTGACGAACTGGCGAAGGGAGCATTTACCTGGGGCAAAACTAGTGATTACGAGCTGGGCACCACCATTGAAGCATATTTTTTAATGCGGCATGTGGTGGAAATAAGAGATTTGATACCGCAAACTTTTTATCATTTTCAGATCAGCGTTCATGATAGTTATGGAAATCAAGCAAATACCCCGGATATGCAATTTAAAACCTTGGCACAACCGGATAAGACAGCACCTTTAAACGTTAGTAATTTGGAGGCGATACCGTATTATGATCGCATAGAGTTAAGTTGGTTAAATCCAAAAGATGACTTTGCCGGCGTGGAGATTTGGCGTAGTGATGTGTTCTATCCGCAAGATCGACAAGATGGAGTATTAGTTTACCGAGGTGACGCGGAAAAGTATATAGACAAAGACGTTGTTCAAGGAAAAGAGTATTATTATACCGTGTTTGCCTATGATGAACAAAATAATTATTCATCGGGAGCCATCACCAGCGCGCGTGTACCAATGCCTGGAGAAATGGAAGGTGTCCCTGGAGAAATAGAAATTGAAGTTCCGCCAGTAGTCCCGGGCGAGGTTCCGACAACGCCAGAAATAACATTGTTGATTGAGGACTTTGGGTTAACTCTGGACGACATCATATTTACAGTTAAAGGGGTGCGGGCGCCAGTAATTGATGGACAATTAAAACTCAAACCGAATGAGCCCTTAAACATTGCCATCAACTACGATAAATTACCGGCGATTTTAAAAACAATCGCGTTTACCCTTAAGTCTGGGACAAAAAGTTTTTCTTTTTTACTTCGGGTAAACGAGGCAAAGACCGCCTATGAGGCAACGGTAGCGGTCCCCGAAGCCTCGGGGTTATATCCGTTTATTGTAAATTTATTAGGTTTTAGGGATCAACGGCATCAACAACTGACGGGAATTTTGATAGTCAAAGAAGTGGTCCAAGCTTTATGTTCGTTACCGGAGCCTTCGCCGTTTCTTTTAATGATCAAAAAAATTGGCGTGCGCTGGGATCGGGTATTAATAGCTCTGCTTTTACTTCTTTTTGGATATTTATTTTACCGGTTTTATCGATTTAGGAAGAAGCGTCTGGTTGCGGAGAAAATTTATTACTGAGAATTTAAATGACAAAGCTCAGACTTGTCCGAGAACTGTCATTCCGAGCGAACCCCGAGCAGGGTCGAGGGGGAAGTCGAGGAATCTCTTTTGGCTTAATCAAGGGATCCCTCGACAAGCTCGGGATGACAAATTGGTGTTTTTTCTTATTCTCGGACAGTGTGAATTTTGGCATTTGACATTAAGCATCTGCCATAATTGCCTTAGGCAATGAATCTGCCCACATCTCTTAATAAAAATAATCATATATATATTAATATGATAGTCGCGCTGATTGGTATTACAGTGACGATTTTGGCGTTGGCGGCGGTTTTTACAGACCCGGCTAAGGCGGCGATCAATCCGCAAATCAATTATCAAGGCAAATTGACCAACAACAGCAATGTGGCAGTGGCTGACGGCGCTTATGATATTGTTTTCAAGCTCTACACCCAGTCGGCCAGCGGTACTGCGATCTATACCGAATCATGGACCGATTCCGCTTTGTGGACAGCAACCGGAGCTACGACGATAACAACCAATAGCGCCGATTGCGGCGGCAGTGGCTATACCAAAATTGCCTACACCAACGAAACTCGCGAAGAATCGGTTACCGCCGGCCAATTGCTTTGGAATACGACGGATAAAGAGTCCGCGGTAATTACCTTGGCCGTGCCGGGGAGCAACTATTTGTGCGTCGGCAGTCCTTTTAACGCCTGGGACAACGGCGATGACCTGACTAATCGGATATATGTCATCAATGGGCTTTTTTCGGTGATGATGGGAACGCTGAGCAATCTTTCGACAGTTGATTTTAATCAGACGCTTTATCTTGGAGTTAAAGTGGGGACGGATTCGGAAATGATCCCGCGCAAGATATTGGGCGCGGTTCCGGGCGCTTTTGAGGCAGACAAGTTAGATGGAATTGATTCAACCGCTTTTCTGCGATCTGATACCGCGGACACGGCGCAGGGAGCGATTACTTTTTCCGCTATTTCTACCGGAACCGGAGCAGGCGCCGGCGGGATTTACGTTAATCCATTGTCAGCGACCGCTGATTATACCTTGTTTGGCTTGGCGGTTAACGGCGCCGAGAAGTTAAAGATTGACGAAGATGGAGATTTGACGACCCAAGGCGATTTAATTATTGATGGCGGGCAGATTGGCATCAGTGGGGATACGGATTTGCTGAGTCTGGCGGCAAATTTATTGACCGTTAACGGCAATATCACTTCCAGTGGCGGCACTTTTGGCAATATCCAAGTAGGAATAACCGGCGATAACGAAATCGACACTTCATCCGGAAATCTCATTTTAGATTCTGCCTCTGGCACCGTGCAGATTACGGACAATTTGGATTTTGATGGGTCAATTATCGATTTTTCGACCCAAAATACCGCTTTTACTCTTCAAGCCGCGACCAATGCTTTAAATATAGACTCAAACACTTTCGTGATTGATGCGTTTAATGATCGAGTAGGGATTGGAACGAATACTCCAGCGACTAAATTGGAAGTGGAAATAGGCTCCACTGGCGCGGTTACCGGCCTGTTGGTCGACCAACAAGATTTAGACCAAATCGGTTTGCAAGTTTCCAACGCCGCTAATGCTACTGCCAGTTTGCTTGATCTTGACGTCAATTCCGTTTCCGGTGACATTGTCAATTTAGACTGGGGCGCGGCGCGGACTCAAACCGGTGCTCTCATCGGCACTGATTTAGACTTTACCAACTTAACGACTGACGGCACGAATTATCTTTACGGCCTTCATATCAACGATCCGGTTTCCAACACCGCTTCTACCCAATACGGCGTTTACGTCGAAGGCGCGAACTGGGATTATGGTATTTACAGTGCCAGTGATGTTTATTCCTCAGGACTGCGCGCCGGCAATATTCAAATTGGCATTACTGGCGATAATGAAATCGATACTTCCTCCGGCAATCTGATTCTGGACTCGGCTTCCGGGACTGTTCAGCTCACCGACAATCTAGATTTTGATGGCTCAATCATCGATTTTTCGACCCAAAATACCGCTTTTACTCTTATTGCCGCGACTAATGCTTTAAACATCGACTCAAATACTTTAGTGATTGATGCGTCTAATGATCGGGTAGGGATTGGAACGAATACCCCGACCGAGAAACTAGAAGTGGCTGGCAATATCAATCCGGCGACAACGCTGGCCTACAACTTAGGCACCGTGGCGATGGATACGACGGCGGATGTCACTTTTACAGGTGCTGGCGGAATTACTAATTTTGACAGTCTTGGCATAAGCGTCGCCTCAGCCGGCGATGTTAATGGCGATGGCTACAATGATGTGATTGTGGGCGCTTATGGCTATTTTTCTTTTACGGGCCAAGCGTACATTTACTATGGCGGAGCAAGTATGAACAACACCGCTGATGTCACTTTTACGGGCGCGGCTGTGAGTGATTACTTTGGTGGAAGCGTTGCCTCAGCTGGCGATGTTAATGGCGATGGCTTTGCTGATGTGATTGTGGGCGCTAAAGGCGCCGATGGAGGCGGTGTTAACAGGGGCCAAGCATATATTTACTATGGCGGAGCCAGTATGAACAATACCGCGGATGTTACTTTTACTGGCGCGGCTAATAGTGATTGGCTCGGTTTTAGTGTTGCTCCAGCCGGTGATGTTAATGGCGATGGCTACGCTGATGTAATTGTGGGCGCTTTGTATGCTAGTACTAACAATGGCCAAGCGTATATTTACTATGGCGGAGCAAGTATGAATAACACTGCGGATGTTACTTTTACTGGCGCGGCTGACAATGACAGCTTTGGCTTTAGCGTTGCTCCAGCAGGCGATGTTAATGGCGATGGCTACAATGATGTGATTGTTGGCGCTAAGGATGCTAGTAGCACTAATGGCCAAGCGTATATTTACTATGGCGGAGCCAGTATGAATAATACGGCAGATGTTACTTTTACCGGCGTGGCTGCTGCTGATGATTTTGGCATTGATGTTGCCTCAGCAGGCGATGTTAATGGCGATGGCTACAATGATGTGATTGTTGGCGCGTATCTGGCTGGCGTTGGCGATATTGGGGAAGCGTATATTTACTATGGCGGAGTAAGTATGAACAATACCGCAGATGTTACTTTTACCAATGCGGCTGATACAAATATTGGCAAAAACATTATTGCTTCTGCTGACGATGTTAATGGCGATGGTTACGATGATGTTATGGCTATTTCTGACGGTAGCGCCAAGGTTTTTTATGGCGGAGCAAGTATGGACAATACCGCAGACGTCACTTTTGCGGGCGCGGATAGCGTTGCTTCAGCTGGCGATATTAATAGCGATGGCTATCCTGATCTGATCGTGGGTAATTCAAGTGCTAATGGGGCCAATGGAGAAGCCTACATCTACCAAGGTTCCGGCAACCGCTGGCAAAGCGTGTTCGCCCAAAATTTCAACGCCAGCCGAGGATTGCAAATTGGCGATGTCACTTTAGATCGCTACAATCTTTTAACCAACAATTCTATATTCGGCATTACCACTCCTAACTGGGAGATGGACAAACTGGGCGTGGGGAGTTTGCAAGACCTGTTTGTGGCTAACGTGATAACGGTCTCTGGCAGTGCCGAAGGCACCAGCGCTTTAGTCCTGACCGCCGGCGACGCCCGCGTAACCAACGGCGACCTGATCGTTACCAGCGGCGAAGCATCTGTTACGTCATCAACTACCACCAGCGATGTTTTGGCTTTAACCTCAATGGCTGATTCAACCACTGGTGACATCATCTCCATCACCGCGGACAAAGTATCCGGCACCATCATCGACATCGACATTTCTGGCACGCCGACTTTAACCGGCAACTTAACCGGTATGGATATGGATCTTTCGACCGGCAGTATCGTGCCCGGGGCCTTTGATCTCACCGCCCTCAAACTCACCTTGCCGTCAACTGGCACCGGTGACCACACTTTCGCTAAATTTATCGACGGTACTACGACCTTGTATGATTTCGATACGACCTCCGGCATTTTCAATGTGCCAGTGTCGTTCCAATCAGCTGGCGACGTTTCCTTGGCGTATGATCTCTTGTTTACCAACACCAGCGAGGCTTACATTAAATCAAACGGACCTTTAACCTTGGATATCGGCGACCCGAATCAAAATCACGATTTAACGCTTAAAGGTTCTGGCACCGGCAGTGTGGTGGTTCAGGAAGATACCACGGATAACAATACTGTTGATACTTACAAAGGTTTGTCAGTCGCCGCGACCAGCGCTTCTGACACCGACGCGGTTGATACGATCAGCGGCATCTACATCGACGCCACCCAGAACGACGCTGATGCCAATGTCTATGGTATTCAGGTGGCAAATCTTGCCGGTACTGCCGGCACCGGTGTGGAATATGGCATTTATCAAGCTGGCACTGGTTGGGACTATGGCTTATACGTTGAAGATCAAGCCTATTTTGGATCGAACGTTCGCGTTGGCGCGGCCGCGACTAACACCGACACCTTGAACGTGGGCGGAATTATGAGCATGTACGAGACAAGCGGGGCAACCATGACGACAAACTTTGGTAAACTTTACGCCAAGAGCGCTGATTCCAAGCTCTACTATATGAATGACTCTGGGACAGAGTATGATTTAACTTCAATTGGCGACAGCGATTGGACTATTTCCGGCAGTAATATGTATTCAGCGGTAGCTGGCAACGTCGGCATTGGACAAGCGACGCCGACTGCTAAGCTCGAAGTCGAGATCGCCTCTGATGGCGGCTCAACCGGCTTGCTGGTCGATCAAAAAGACCTTGATCAAATCACGGCGCAACTG
>MHJY01000016.1:12855-13392 GCA_001818235.1 Candidatus Jacksonbacteria bacterium RIFOXYB2_FULL_44_15
GCGGCGAAGACGCAAACCGGCAATATCATCGGCACCGATTTAGACTTTACTAATTTAACGACTGACGGATCCAGCTATTTGTACGGCCTGCGCGTTAACGATCCGGTTTCCAACACCGCATCTACTCAATACGGCGTTTACGTTGAAGGGACGAATTGGGACAAGGGTCTATATGTGACAAGTCAGGGCTATTTTGGTGGTTACCTTGGTTTGGCCGAAACCTCGCCCGCTGCCCAGCTCTCAGTAGGTGCCGGTTCTGACGCTCTAGTAACCGATGGTTCGATTACTGTATCCACTTCCGGAATTAATCTAAGTCTTACTGATGACGATAATTACGCCATGGGTATTTATAATGCTGGGGACGGGAGCGGGCTGTTAATTCAAAACACCGGCACCTCTTTGAACGATTACGCTTTGATGGTGCAAAATGGCGCCAGCAATTTGTTGTCAGTGCGTAAATATAACACGACCGCCCAAGTCGGTATTGGTACAGCTACACCTTCTGCGGGGTTGGAAATTTATGATGCTAGTCTATCG
>MHJY01000017.1 GCA_001818235.1 Candidatus Jacksonbacteria bacterium RIFOXYB2_FULL_44_15
GTAATTATGATCACGATTGTTGGCATTGTTCTGGCATATCTAATAACCGTGGAAATTATCAAACGATTTTTTTACCGCACTGATGGCTTTGATTTCGCGGCGATTAAGACGATGGTTAAGAGAAGAAAATAAAAAGGGGCGGTTTTGTTTATGCTCGCTGCCCCAAGAAAAAATGCCAATTTCTATTTATTTTTAAATTTCCAAGGATGAATTTCTTTTTTTCTTCTTTCTTCTTCTTTTTTCCTTTGCAGTTCCAATTCATCTTCAAAAGCCTCTTGTTTTTCTAAATCATCACCTTAGTTCTTCTGCCATTCTCATCAAAATAGCCCACTGGGTGCGTTTCTGTAAGTATATATTTCTTGTTCATGCTATGTTTTTTAGAATCAAAAGGTTCCAAAAATGGCAGTTCTCCCTCGTCTAGTAACCATTTTTTAAACTCCTCATAGGGAATCGCATAAGCAAATTTACCTGTAGGATCTATTTCTTCCCACGTCGTTTCTCCGGTATCACAATAAGCATTGTCATCAAGAAATTCTTCAACTTCATTCTCTTTGACTGGCCAAGCCCAAAGTATTTTATCGTCGTCTTTTTCAATGTCTTCGATACCACTAATTTTATGCCAATCATTTTTTAAAAACTCTGGCTCCGAATTAAATTGCGGGCTATGTAAAAATTTGACACGCGGCGCCTTTTCTTGCTCCACGATAGATTCTAAATTTTGACCTTCTGAAATTTGCGGATTAAATTTTTCGGGGTTATTCATAGTTTATTATTTTTTTTCTTCTGCGACAGTAGACTTTATCATTTTTTGTAATTTTTTGTTTTGCAATGCGTAAGGTTGTAATTTTTCTATTAATAACGCTAACTCAGGTGACATATGTTCGCCACCCAGAGTAGCAATCCTGGTATCTTTAAATTCATACTAACTGTCCCAGTAATGTACGAAGCGCCCTTTTTTCGTTTATTGATCTCTTTTTGGTTCGACCTCTATGTTATCGCTCTCCATTAATGTTCTTAATTTTTTATTATGAGCGGCGCAAAGTTGCAACTCTTTCAAAAACATTAAACCTTCCTTTGGATATTGATGAGAAGTTTTATGAAACCAACCATAGTTATAATCAAAAAAAGAAAAAACAGCTTTCCAATGGCCTTTTTCTAATAAACCTCTAATAATATCCTGATCTGTGGTTTCAATAATTTTCTTAAACTGAAATAGATAATCCGCTATAAAGTCAATCTTGCCTGATATAAATAACGCTCGTAAAATTGTCGCAAGCGCATCATCTTCCCAAAAGAAACCTACTGAATAATAAACATCCCTCGAATGGGCTCTTATAATATTTTTCATTATCACGTCAATCGCTCCTACATTCAATAACTCTTGCGCAAACCGTGAGCTAAATTTACCCCTAACAGAACTTTTCTCTTGTCCAATTTCGTCACAGATATAATCTAGAGACTCAATTATTTTATCAACCAAACCAAGCGCACATAATTTATCCGTTACACTTTGTAGGTCAAACATACGCCATTCAGTTAAATGATCCGCTACAACTCTAGATATTATCTGTTTATCCAAATTTAATAATTTGTCTATTATATCAAGTTGATAAATTTTGGGTATTTCTGAAATTAAAGATGAAATATGGGTATATTCGTCATCGTGCGCTGCGGCTTCGAGCTCATTTACGGCTTTTTCAACAGCATTTTTCGATGTTTCTGATGTAAGCTGATCCGGATTAAATTCTGGTAACCAAACGCGATTTTCCGATACTATTTTTTCTAGCTCTGGATTGTGTGAAAGATTTTCTTTTCCCATAGTGTAAGTCATGATGTTTAATACTCAAATTTTATCACTTGAGATTTATTGTGTCAAAGTCATGTCATTGTTTTTGCAAACAAAATTGTTATTGTATAGACATTGAATCAAACCATCAAATAATGTAAAATAATATTATGAACTTTCAAAATTTTACAACCAAAGCCGCGGAAGCGGTGCAAGGCGCTATGACGCTAGCGCAAGAATTAAATCACCAGGCCATTACCCCTTGGCATCTTTTGTTGGTGCTGTTGGAGCAAGAAGAGGGGGTGGTGCCGGCTATTTTAGAACGGCTGGGAAAAAATGCCAGCGAAGTCAAAAACAAGGTCAAAACACAGCTCGAAAAATTGCCAAAAGTCGAAGGCGGCACGAGTGCTTATTTATCAAACGACGCTCAAAAAGCGCTGAATCAAGCCGAAAAAGAAGCAAAAAAAATGAAAGATACTTACCTTAGCACGGAACATATATTTTTAAGTTTGCTGGAATCAGCAGAAATCAAAAATTTATTAAATACTTCGCCTGACGAAGTGCTCAAAGTTTTGGCCGAGGTCAGAGGAAACGAACAAGTAACTGATCCGGAACCAGAAGGCAAATATCAAGCTTTGGAAAAATACACCCAGGATTTTACGCGCTTGGCGCGGCAGGGAAAAATTGATCCGGTGGTCGGCCGGGAAGACGAAATCCGCCGGGTGATGCAAATTTTGTCGCGCCGGACAAAGAATAATCCGGTTTTGGTCGGGGAACCAGGCACCGGTAAAACCGCCATCGTCGAAGGCCTGGCTAAGAAAATCGTTGATGGCGACGTGCCGGAAACAATTAAAAACAAGCGTTTGTTGTCTTTGGATTTAGGTGCGCTGGTTGCCGGCACCAAATATCGCGGCGAATTCGAGGATCGTTTAAAAGCGGTTGTTAAACAAATCGAGAACGCTAACGGCCAAATTATTTTATTTATCGATGAACTTCATATGATCGTCGGCGCCGGCGTGGCCGAGGGATCAATGGATGCCGGAAATCTCCTTAAACCAGCTTTGGCGCGCGGACAGTTGCGGGCGATCGGCGCTACAACCCTCAAAGAATACCGTCAGCGGATCGAAAAAGACGCGGCTTTGGAACGGCGTTTCCAGATGGTGATGGTCGAAGAGCCTTCGCCAGAGGACGCGATCTCAATTTTACGCGGCATCAAAGAAAAGTACGAGGTCCATCACGGCATCAAAATTCTCGATAACGCGATTGTCGCGGCAGTTAACTTATCAGCCCGCTATATTGCCGACCGATTTTTGCCGGACAAGGCGATTGATCTGATGGACGAAGCTGGCTCAAGCCTGCGGATGGAAATCGACAGCAAGCCGACGGCGATAGACGAATTGCACCGCAAAGTTCGGCGTTACGAAATTGAGGCCGAGGCTTTAAAAAAGGAGAAAGACAAAGCGTCTAAAGAACGCTTGGTGGAAATTCAAAAACAGATTGCCGAGCTGAAAGAAAAAAACAAGCATTTGGAATTGCAGTGGCAGAGCGAAAAGAAATTTATCAACCTTATTAAAGATTTAAGCCATCAGATTGATCAGTTAAAAGAGACGGCTTTGCAGGCCGAACGTTTGGGCGAATTGCAGAAAGTGGCGGAAATTACTTACGGCCGGATTCCGGAATTGGAGCGTCAGAGCAAAACCGCGCAGGAAAAATTAGCCGAGGCGCAAAAAAATGGGGCGCTCCTTAAAGAAGAAGTCACCGAAGAAGACATTGCCAAAATCGTTTCCCGCTGGACCGGCATTCCGGTGGCCAAGATGTTGACTGCCGAAAGCCAAAAATTGTCTCAAATGGAAGCTGAATTGGGCAAGCGCGTGGTTAGCCAGACCGAGGCCATTGCCGCTGTGTCGCGGGCAATTCGCCGTTCGCGCGCCGGCATCGCCGAGGAAAACCGGCCGATCGGTTCATTTATTTTTTTAGGTCCAACCGGAGTCGGCAAAACAGAGCTGGCTAAAGCGTTGACCGAGTTTTTGTTTAACGACGAACATTTGTTGATTCGTTTGGATATGAGCGAATATATGGAATCGCACGCCGTGGCTAAACTTACAGGCGCGCCGCCGGGTTACGTGGGTTACGACGAAGGCGGCCAGCTGACCGAGGCTGTTCGGCGCCACCCATATGCCGTGATCCTTTTGGACGAAATCGAAAAAGCCCATCCCGAAGTTTTTAATATTCTCCTGCAAATATTGGATGAAGGCCGTTTAACCGACGCTAAAGGCCGGGCAGTTAATTTTAAAAATACCGTGATTATTATGACTTCCAATTTAGGCAGCACCGAGATCGCCGCCGGTGTCGGCAAACGCAAAGAGCAAGAGTCAGCGGTTAATCAAATTTTGAAAAATATTTTCCGTCCGGAGTTTTTGAATCGGGTGGACAATATTATTATTTTCCAGCCGCTGACTTCGGAGAATCTCAAACAAATTGTCGAACTCCAATTAAATTTGGTAAAGCGGCGGCTGTTGCGCCAAGGGGTGAGCACAAATTTTACTTCTAAGATAACCGATTATTTGGTTAAAGCCGGTTTTGATCCGGTGTTCGGCGCCCGGCCGCTTAAACGGGTGATTGAGCGTTACCTTTTGGATGAATTATCGTTGGATATTATTGAGGGGAAAATTAAAGAAGGAAGTTCGGTGACAGCTGATTATAAAGATGGTAAAATAGTTATTAGTCCTAAATAAATTTTCGTAATTTTTTAAATACGATAAGGGAATCGAGGATAATCAGTCTTTTCTCGATTTTCGTATTTGCTTTTGCAGCCATGATTATTCGTAACGATATCCAGCCACCAGCACCGGCTATCAAAAGTACTGTAGCGCCTAAAAAATCGTCAACCACTGCCAGCCCGCGGCCATCGCTAAAATTTATTCTGTTAGTATTAGGATTATTGGTGATTGGTGTCGCGATTATTATCATTATCAATTTGGCGATTTTGGCGCCAGCCGGGAAACCTGGGAAACCAGTCACTCTTGCCGGCGGCAATGGAGCAACTCCCACCAATCTTTTGCCGGGCTCCGGTCAAAATAACGCTTCAGCTTCGACCGCCGCTTTAAATCAACAGTTAGCCAATCAATCAAAAATCAAGAAATTTAAGGATTATCAGGAGTTGAGGACATTTTTGGAAGAAAATTCTACGAGCGGGGGTTCTTATGGTTATGAGGGTGGTATGGGTCGCGGGATTATAGGAGGAATGGAGGAACTGTCGGTTCAAAAAGAAATGGCCGTACCCAGCTCTGCTCCGAGCGAGGCGCCGATAATGGATAACGGTAGCCAAAATGCGGGCGAGGGCACGACCGGCAGTAGCGACTATTCCCAAACTAACGTTCAAGTCGCGGGCGTGGACGAGGGCGATATTATTAAAACAGACGGCAAATATATTTATTCGGCGTCCAAAAAGAATTTATTTATTATTGATGCCTTTCCCGGCGCCAGCGCCAACATTTTAGCCAAGATCGCTTTTGATTCGACGCCGCAAGGAATTTATTTAAACGGCGACCGGCTGATTGTTTATGGCCGCAATGATGTGATCTATCAAAGCGACGTTTATCAAACTTTTCGGCGCCGCGGCGATTATACTTTTCTAAAGGTATTTGATATTTCTGATCCCAAAAATCCCAAACAAGTGCGCGATTTGGATTTTGAGGGTAATTATAATAATTCGCGGATGATCGGCGACTATGTTTATTTTGTCACTGCCGCCTATATGAATGCCTTGGATGATGATTTACCAGTGCCGCGGATGTTGGAAAATGGAGCGGTTGTCGCAATGGACGATGCGGTCAGCTGTAAGCGCTGTCCGGCAGTTTATTATTTTGACATGCCGTACCAGTCTTATAATTTTACGACAGTGACGGCGATTAACACTAAAGATAGCGCAGTTGAACCTATGAGCGAGGTATATGTTTTGAGCGATAATCAGAACATGTACGTTTCCAGCAATAATATTTATATCACTTACACTAAATATATCAGCGAATATCAATTAGTAATGGAAGTGATGCGCGAATTGGTTTATCCGCGCTTGCCGGCTAAAGATCAGGAGAGGATCGCCAAAATCGAAGCGGTTGATAATTTTATCCTTACCCAGGAAGAAAAGATGCAAAAGATTGGTTACATTGTGGAGAAGTACCAAAATACCTTAACTGATGAGGAACGGACGGCTTTACAGCAAGAACTCGAGAACCGGGTCAAGCAGAAATATCAAGATATCGCCAAAGAGCTGGAAAAGACAGTGGTGCATAAAATCGCCATTCAAGGCGGTGAGCTTAAATATATAACTTACGGCGAAGTGCCAGGCCAGGTTTTAAACCAGTTTTCCATGGACGAGGCTGATGGCTATTTTAGAATCGCCACCACTAAAAATCGGTCTTGGTCCCAATTTATTGATTCTCCGGAAGAGCAAGAGTCATATAGTAATCTCTATGTTTTGGGGCCGGATTTAAAGGTAGTCGGCAGTCTGGAAAAATTAGCCCCAGGGGAGAAGATTTATTCGGTGCGGTTTATGCAAAACCGAGCTTATCTCGTAACTTTCAAGCAGATGGATCCGTTATTTGTAATTGATTTATCAAATCCAACCAGCCCGGCGGTTTTAGGCGCGCTGAAAATTCCCGGGTTTTCCAATTATCTGCATCCTTATGATGACAAAACATTAATTGGTTTAGGTCGCGACACCAAGGAGAATCAGTGGGGTGGCGTGGTCCAAGGTGGCATCAAACTATCTTTATTTGATGTGGCTGATGTGGCGAATCCCAAAGAGATCGACAGTTTCGTGATCGGCGGACAAAACAGCGATTCAGTTGCTCTAACCGATCATCACGCGTTTTTGTTCTCCAAAGAAAAAAATTTGCTGGTGATTCCGGTGGAACTTCGACAGGATTACTATAGTCCTCCCATGCCCATGCCACAGCCGATGATGTTGGAAGACAGCGCCGCTGGCTCAACTGGCAGCGAAATCGCGCCAGACCAGGCAAAAGTGCAATTGACTGTGCCGCCGAAGACGTCTGCTTTATTTAGAGCTCCGTTTCGCGGGGCCGCGGTGTTTACGGTTACGCCCCAAGGGTTTGAGCTAAAGGGCAAAATCGACCATTCTGACGGCAAGCTGGATACTGAGACAGAATATTGGTATGGCTACAGTTATTACGACACGACCGTCAAACGCAGTTTGTACATTGATGACTTGCTTTACACTTATTCCAATAAGTACCTGAAAATCAATCAACTTACTGATTTAGACTCTGTTAAAAAATTGGAGCTTAAGAAAGAAGCCGCTCCTGGTGATGATTTTAACGTAGTTAATTAGATTTTGTTAGTTTCTCGGTCATTTATCCACAGGTTTCGGCTTGCCAGTACCCGGAATCTATGATATAATACTCCCATCAGTTAAAAAGGTCTGCCCTAAGAGGCAAAAACAAAAACAAAAAAATTGCGCGACGTAGGTTACCTAAGCCTAATTAAAAAAAGGCTTCCATAATCTACTTCGCTTGACAACAAAAGATATGGCAGCGCCCCAACTTGAGAAGGTCAACCAAGTTATTAAGGAATACACTGATCATGAATATGTGTACGCTTCCTTACTAGCGGTAGCCGGGATCTTTTCGATCCTAGTCTTCAGCGGCCCGATGTTAATCGGCGTATAACTTTCCTTCTCTCGGTCGCATTAAGCGACCACATACAAAATCTCCTCCATTACAAATTTGGGGGAGATTTTTGTTTGGCGATTTGACATCCTGTCTTTTTTTCTTTAGAATTAAGTCATGAATAAATTAGCTTACAATTTTGCGGTTTTGTTGCTGGGAGGTCTTACTATTTGTTAAGAGTCAGCTTGTTTATTCATCACCCAAATTTTTTTAAACCATACAAGATGAGCTGGCTCGCAAGAGCTGGTTTTTATTTATAACCCCTGTCATTATATAGATTTACCCGATGTCCATCCGGGGAATGACAATCGAAATATATGCGTACCATTAAAATTTTTGACACAACTTTACGTGACGGCGAGCAATCGCCTGGTGCCAGTCTGACGACCCCCAAAAAAATCCAGATTGCTTTACAATTGGAGAAGCTGGGGGTGGATGTTATCGAGGCCGGATTTCCGATCGCTTCGCCGGATGATTTTAACGCCGTTTCCTTGATCGGCCAAAAAATAAAAAAAGCGGCGGTGTGCGGTTTGTGCCGCGCGCTTGATCAAGATATTGATCGCGCTTTTGACGCGTTAAAAGGTGCGGTAAAGCCCCGGATTCATACTTTTGTCGGCACCTCACCTTTGCACTTGCAATATATTTTACACAAAACCAGGCAGGAAGTAATCCAGATGGCCACGGCGGCAGTTAAACGCGCCCGCGGTTACGTGAAAGACGTGGAATTTTCGGCAATGGACGCGTCGCGGACAGACGTCAAATATTTATGCGAAGTAATTAGAGCGGCCATCGCCGCTGGCGCGACCACGATCAATGTTCCGGATACAGTCGGTTATGCTGTGCCGAGCGAATGGGGGAAATTCATCAAAAAAATTATCGCTCTGGTGCCGGCGTTTAATAAGAATATAATTTTGAGCGTTCATTGCCATAATGATTTGGGATTATCAACCGCCAATAGTCTGGTTGCCGTGGAAGCCGGTGCGCGCCAGGTTGAATGCGCGATTAACGGCTTAGGCGAGCGCGGCGGCAATGCCAGTTTGGAAGAAGTGGTGATGTCGTTGCGGACGCGCAAATCATATTTCGATGCTGATACCAGAATAAACACGCGCGAAATTTACCCGGCTAGCCGGATGGTTTCCGAATTGTCCGGTATCGCGGTCCAGCGCAACAAGGCGATTGTTGGCGCCAATGCCTTTGCCCATGAATCAGGGATTCACCAAGACGGAGTTTTAAAGAAACGCGAAACTTTTGAGATTATGCGGGCGCAGGATGTTGGCTGGCCGTGCAATCAAATAGTGCTTGGCAAGCACAGTGGCCGCCATGCTCTTAAAACTAGATTGAGTCACTTGGGAATTAAAGTGGAAGGTAAGAAGCTTCAGAAATTTTATGAGCGATTCATAAAAATTGCCGATCGGAAAAAAGAAGTTACAGACGCAGATTTAAAGAGAATTAAGTATTAAGTAGCAAGTATTAAGTATCATGCATCGAAACAACGTTAATATCTATTCACATACTTTATACCTAATACTTTATACTTAATACTATTTCAATGGCGCAAAATACTTTATATAATAAAATATTTGATTTGCATAAGATTCGGCAATTACCGACTGGCGAATGGCAAGTGGCGGTTGGTTTGCATTTAATTCACGAGGTTACCAGCCCCCAGGCTTTTTCGATGCTCAAAGAGCGCGGACTGCCGGTTGCCCACCCAGAGCTCACTTTTGCCGTAGTGGATCATGTTGTGCCGACCGAGGATTTGAGCCGGCCGTTGTCAGACCCTTTGGCCGAAGAGATGCTTCAACATTTAGAGGTAAACTGCCATGAATGGAACATTAAATTTTTTGATTTAGCAAGCCCGGAGCAAGGCATTGTCCATGTTGTCGGACCGGAATTGGGTTTAACGCAACCAGGAAAAATCATTTGTTGCGGCGACAGCCATACTTCGACGCACGGCGCCCTCGGTGCGCTGGCTTTTGGCATTGGCACAACTCAAGTGGCCATGGTTTTGGGCACGTCGAGTTTAGCATTAAGCGAGTTAAAAGTCAGGCGCATCGAAATAACCGGCAAGTTATCAAAAGGAGTCTATGCTAAAGACGTCATTTTAAAAATCATTTCCGTTTTAGGCGTTAAAGCTGGTTGGGGGTACGCGTATGAATACGGCGGATCAACAGTTGCCGATATGAGTATGGCTGAGCGAATGACTTTGTGCAATATGTCCATTGAAGGCGGGGCAATTTGCGGTTATGTGAATCCTGATCAGATTACTGTCGACTATTTGCGCGGTCGGCAATATGTTCCTCATGACCCGAAGAAATTTGACCAATTATCCCAGTGGTGGTTGACTCTGGCTTCAAATCCAAAAGAAGTTAAGTATGATGATGTGGTTAAGTTCGACGTCAATAATTTAGAACCGATGGTGACTTGGGGGACTAATCCCGGCCAGGGGATCGGTATTTCCGAGCGCATACCAGAACCGAAAACAGCTGATGATCAAGACGCGCTTGATTATATGAAGTTTAAACCGGGCGAGTTTTTAAAAAATAAACCAGTGGGCGTGGTATTTATCGGTTCCTGCACCAATGGCCGTTTGGAAGATTTTGTACAAGCGGCGCAGGTGGTTAAAGGGCATCATGTTGCCCCTGGAGTGCGGGCATTGGTTGTACCGGGATCTCGCCTGGTGAAACAAGAGGCCGAACGCTTGGGTCTGGATAAAATTTTTCGCGTAGCCGGGTTTTCTTGGCGGGAGCCGGGATGCTCGATGTGCATTGCCATGAATCCTGATAAATTAATCGGCGACGAAATTTGCGCCGCGACTTCCAACCGCAATTATCGCGGCCGGCAAGGTAGTCCGGTTGGCCGTACGATTTTAATGAGTCCGGCGATGGCGGCGGCGGCGGCAGTGGCTGGGAAGATCGTGGATCTTAGAAACGAAATTTTTAATTTTTATTAAATTAGTCTTAATTAATAACCAATTACCAAGAAACAAGTATCCAAACAAATCACAATAACCAATCATTGAAAAACCAAATAGTCCGGTTATTGGTTATTTGAAAATTGATTATTATTTGGACACTTGGTTATTGTTTCTTGGTGATTCTGTCTGATTTAATTACCCATTATTTATATCTATCATGTCCAAAACAGTCACCATCACCGGCCGGGGAATAATTTTGCCGGACGACAATATTGATACCGATCGCATAATTCCGAGTCGTTTTTTAAAGTGCGTTACTTTCGATAATTTGGGCGGTGACGTTTTAGCGGACGACCGGTCGGCTCAGCGCAAAGCCGGAGCGATTCATCCATTTGACGATCCTCGCTATCACAGGGCAACTATTTTAATCACTGGCGCTAATTTTGGTTCTGGTTCTTCGCGCGAACACGCGGTGCATGCCTTGACGAAGTGGAACAAAGACGAAAGCGGCGGCATCAAAGCTATTATTGCTAAGGGTAAATATTCGGAAATATTTTTTGGCAACGCTATGGCCAATGGCCTTGTTTGCCTTATGGTCGGCGCGCGTGATTGGTTGGATCTTACTGAGATGGTTGAACATGACCCGCAGCAAAAAATAACCATCAATTTTGATAAAATGGCCGTTTCTTTGGGCCAAAAGACTTGGGCTTTGGAATTTCAGCAACCGGCGGCGCGCGAAGCACTTCTAAGTGGCAGTTGGGACAACTTAACAACTTTGCTTGAGGCGAAAGACGCGGTCGATGCGCGGCTCACAACTTTGCCATACTTGTCCTAAATTTTTTTGACGGAAAAAAATAACCCCTCCGAAGTCTCGGGGGGGTTATTGCGCCCTTTTTTAATTTTTGTTCTCTTTGAGGAGAACTAAATAATATAGCATAAAGATTAATGGTAGTCAAGACTTGTGGTTTTTTTTATTTATTGCTAAGATACAAAGTTATTTTAGCAAATAGTTAATTTTTAAGCGTAACGTGGGAGGCAATAATTTTTTTATCATGGCTTTAAACATTTACGAGCAGATAATTGAATACATCAAAGAGTCCAAAAAGGTGGTTCTGGCCTTGGAGAAGAAAGTTACCGCCGATAGTTTGGGCGCGGCCATTGCCATGAGCCGCATTTTAAAATATTACGCTAAACCGCATCAGATTACCGTCGAAAAAAACGCGGAAAATTTTCATTTTTTAACCCAATATCTGGAAATTACTCCGAATTTTAAACAGGCGCGGCGCTTGGTGGTGTCTTTGGATATTGCCGATCAAGGATTGGATAAATTTTATTACGAAGTTGATGATAATAAAAAGAAATTGGATATTTATATTGTGCCAAAGACCGGTTTTTTTAATCCTGATGATGTCCGAGTCGGCCAGGGCGGATTTGAATATGATTTGATAATCACCTTAGGCGCCTCGGATTTGTTTGCTTTGGGCGAGGTGTATAACGGAAACACCGCTTTTTTTCATGAAACGCCGGTTACCAATATTGATTACAAGGCGTCGAACGAAAAGTTTGGCGAAATCAATTTAGTCGAACCGACCAAGAGTTCGCTTTCGGAAATTGTTTTTGATTTGCTGGAATCAAACTTCCGGGAATTGATGGACAAGCCTTTGGCGACCGCTCTTTTGGCCGGCATTTTGGAGCGCACTCAAAGTTTCAAAGTACCGACTTTAACGCCGCAAACCTTGGAGAAGGCCAGTAAGCTGATGGCCTACGGTGCGGATCGCGAGTTGGTGGTGCGCGAACTGTTTTACAATAAATCTTTAGCGCTCGTAAAATTATGGGGTCGGGTGCTGGCGCGGCTTAAAGAGGATAAGCGCCGAAATCTATATTGGTCGCTCCTTAATACCCAGGATTATAACCGCGCCGGGGCAGACCAATTAATCATTGATCAGGTTTTCGAGGAAGTGTTAGGTTATCTGCCGCGTGATGCTACGATTTGTTTGTTCTCCGAATATAACGGCGGAGTGATGGTTTTGGCTTACAGCGGCAACCCGGCTCGCCAGTTAAAAGATATTTTGGCAAACTATAAAGTAACTGAGTTCGAGCTCGGGGTTAAGTTTAAAGTTTGGAACAAGGATCTCTTAGAAGTGGAAAAAGAGGTGATAGAGCTGTTTTAAGTTAGAAATTTCAAATCCAAAATTACAAGTTCCAAATACCTGTCCGCCAAGGCTTACGCCCTCAGGCGTTGGCAGGCGGGAATTCTAAATCTCAAATTCAAAATTACAAATGTTTGTGATTTTAAATTTTTTAATTTGTTATTTGAAATTTTGAATTTGGAATTTAGTTATTTATGCACATTCTCGCCATCGAAACATCCTGTGACGAAACCAGCGCCGCGGTGATTTCCGGAGAGGGAAATCAAATT
>MHJY01000018.1 GCA_001818235.1 Candidatus Jacksonbacteria bacterium RIFOXYB2_FULL_44_15
ACATGGTTTTATATCTAGGAATCACGTCTTTAATTGCTGAGGCGATAATGTGCCCGTAATGGGGCAAGCCAGTCGCAAAAGGCGGGCCATCGTAAAAAATAAAATCGCCCTCGGTTGAGGTTTGGTTCAAAGTTTTTTGAAAAATTTGGTTATCCTGCCAATATTTCAAAATTTCCTCTTCTATTTTAGGAAAAGTATTTTGCATTATTTGGTGATTATGTTATGACGCCACAATTGAATAATCAAATCGCGTCCAAATTAATTTGCCGCTCCAGCATCGCCTGATTGCTCGCTTGGCGCTGGTGCTTGTGGCACGTCTTTGGCTTCGCACTTATTACAGCAATCCGGCTCTTTGGTTGATGGCATGATGCCGAAAAGCGCGTGAGCCAGCTTAAATCTCCAGCCCTCAAGGGGTACTTTGCATTTCTGACAATTTTTCATAGTTTAATCGATTCGATTTTAGATAATCGATTTAGTAAATAATGATCAGCCAAAACCAAGGCCATCATTGCCTCGGCAACCGGAACGACCCGCGGACAAATACAAGGATCATGGCGACCGGTGATTTTTATTTTCTTATTTTGACCGTATTCATCCACCGTGTTTTGCTCGCTGGCGATAGAGGAAGTCGGTTTGACGGCAATTCTGGCGATAATCGGCATCCCGTTAGATATCCCGCCTAAAATCCCGCCGGCGTTATTAGTCATGGAAATAACTTCCTTTACTTTGAATTTTGAACTTTGAACTTTGAACTGATCATTATGTTCACTGCCACGCATCGTCGTGGCGGCAAAACCACTGCCGATTTCCACACCTTTGACCGCTGGAATTGACATTAAAGCCACGGCTAAATCAGCGGATAATTTGCTAAACACCGGTTCGCCCCAACCAGCCGGCACGCCAAAAGCCACCAGCTCCACCACTCCGCCGACCGAATCACCGGCAGATTTAGTTTCTTCAATCAATTTGATCATTTTTTTCGACGCTTCTTCGTCCGGACAACGCACTATATTCGCCTCAATCAGTCTTTTGAAATTTGATATTTGGGCTTTGGATTTTTTTTGGCATTTGATATTTGGCATTTGGCATTTAAGATTTGCGATTTCTTTTACGTATCCCACAACTTCCACACCAATCAATGACAAAATCTTCCTCGCCACCGCTCCCCCGGCCACCCGGCCGACAGTTTCTCGACCAGACGCCCGGCCGCCGCCGCGATAATCGCGCGTGCCAAACTTTGCCTGCCAGGTAAAGTCTGCATGGCCTGGACGGAAAATATTTTTAACTGCGTTGTAATCGTTGCTATGCGCGTCTTTATTCCAAACGATTATCGAAATCGGGGTGCCCAAAGTTTTATCTTCAAACACGCCGCTTAAAATTTCCGCGAAGTCTTCTTCTTTCCTGCCGGTTGTTACTGTACTCTGCCCGGGACGCCGCCGATCCAATTCCGTCTGAATGTCCGAAACCAAAAAATTGAGCCCGGCCGGGCAACCGTCAATTACAACTCCAACCGCCCTGCCGTGCGATTCACCCCAGGTAGTGATGCGAAAAAATTTGCCAAACGTGTTCATGAATTTAGATTAGTAGCGCAGGCCTTTTGCGTTTGGATGAGATACTAGGCAAAACCAAAGTCGTGCAGTGAGCTGTACTTAATAAAGTACAGCGAACAAGCGACGAGGTTTTAACGAAGTAGATCGCCAAACGCGAAAGGCCGTGGTGTTATATCCACTTCTTGCGCGTCACGACATAGTAAATAATAGAAATTGTAAGCAAGGCCATGGTCAAAAAAACCAACCAAACCGCGCGCACGTTCTCCTGCAACGGCAAATCAACGTTCATGCCGAAAAAGCCCGTCAATAAAGTTAACGGCATAATGGCGACCGAAAAAACGGTCAGCACCGTAATAATCGAATTAGTGCGGTAGGAAATAAGCGATTGGTTCGTCTCGTGCAGACCGTCAATCAATTCTT
Source organism: Candidatus Jacksonbacteria bacterium RIFOXYB2_FULL_44_15 (assembly GCA_001818235.1). GTDB lineage: Bacteria > Patescibacteriota > Patescibacteriia > UBA9629 > UBA9629 > UBA9629. The sequence continues at coordinate 1,971 of MHJY01000018.1, forward strand.
TTTGATTTTCCAGCAAAATCCAATTTTTTTCCACATAATCTAATATATCGTCAAAATACAAAGTCGCATCGCCGTTTTTGTTAAACCAGTCTTTCTGCATATGCGAGCAGGTGTTAATCACCAGCCGCTGAGGATTCAAAATCGCGCGGATCGTTAAATTATTGCGCCGCCCCACAGCCAATTCCAACAGCGCCCGGCGGGCTTTAGAAGCGTAAATATGATCTTCGATAAGCTTTACTTCCTTATTTAATTCGTCGATAATGGCCAGAGATTCATGATACAACTTATTTAAAACATAATACAACAGCAAATCCGTTGACTTTTGAAACATTTTAGAGCGCCCCGACTTATCAGCCTCCATCTCCGCAAACAGTTGATTTAAATACGGCACTGGTTCGCGCTGAACGGTAATCAGGTGCGTCTTAGTCAAAAAAATATCCAAATCCGGCGTTCGCACGACATTTTCGTTTTTGTCCATCAAAGGAAAATGCAAAACCAGAAAAAAATACTGATCGTAAATATCAACTTTCGGCCTCTGCGGAGCGCCTAAACAATCGCTCAAATCCAACGGATGGAAATCAAACTCCTCCCGCAAGTACTCGGTATCTTGTTTGGTTACTTTGCTAAAATTTAACCAAGTTAGGTCATTATAAATAATTTTTTCCATTTTTTTGAGTATATCAAAACGACTGCGTACCGTCAAACCAATTTTGATATTAATTGCGCGGCTTAATCAAGAAACCTTCCAGGTCCTTGCGTCCGACAATCATGGGGTAGGTTAGCCGGTCGCGGCTAATTAGATTAACGTCGCTTTTGATAATTTTTCCTTTTAATTTAAAAACAGCGGGCACGGTTACCCGAACAGTTGAACCGCTGGCCGAGTGGATCAATTTAACATTCGAGACATCAACATGCGATTTTAATTCTTTACGGATGCGGCGGCGGAACGTTCGCGCCCGCTCTTCGCTCATCGGGCTATCCAGCTTAAACTGGCGAATATAATCAACCACATCGCTATAGCCTAACTGCCGGCCGATTTCGTAATCAATCGACGACGAGCTGGCTCCGGAATCAATCTTTGCTTTGACTGGAATTTTTACATTAAGATCATCTTTATGATTAAAAACTACGGTCTCGACCACTTTTATTAAAGAGCTGTTCACCTCCACTCTGGCTCCGTCGGCTTCGCGGCTAAAAAGATCCTTCGCCAAACGAATACTGCGTTCGACATTATCAAACTCCAACCCCTTAACCCGTCTTAAACGTTCCCCGAGCGGCGCCATATTGGCGATTTGAATCGACAGGCCGGGGCGCGCGTTTAACTCCAAAATTACCGGCCCGTTATGCTTGTCCAAAACAATATCAACGCCCAAATAGCCTAAACCGGATGATTGCTGGGCCTGCACGCTAAGAGCTAAAATTTTGTCCCACTGCGGAATCCGCAGACCAGTCAAACCGCCGGCATCATTCAAAATATTATCACGACAAATGGCAAAATTAGTAACGCCGGTGGCAATATCAATACCAACGCCAATACCGCCCAAATGCAAATTAGCTTTACCTTGCGACTCCCGGGTAGGCATTCGCATCATGGCCATCACCGGGATACTGTTGTAAACGATTATTCGAATATCCGGCACGCCCCGATAAGCGAACGGCTTAAAAATACTTTCCTTAACCAGCCGCTCTTCAAAAAAAGCAATGTCCGGCCTGTTGGCCAAAGAAAACCGACCATCCAAAATATCCTGCACATGATTTTTAACATCAGCCCAGGTCATCTCATGCAAATTGCCGTCCAACCAAGCGCCGCTAAGGCGTTTATTATAAGTTAAAACTATGCCGCCGCCGCCAAAACCGCGATTCGGCTTGAGCACAAAACTTTTAGGCAATTGAGCCTGATCAAACTGGCGCAAATCCCGCGCCGAAGTAATGATTGCGTAAGTTTTGGGTACCGGCAAACCGCGTTCAACTAAAATTTGTTTTGCCAGCAATTTATTATCGGCAACCATCCGCCCCCGCTTAGAATTAGCCGGACGAATAAACTCTAAATTTCGGGCATTCATCCCTACAATTTCGCGCGACCTCGCCAAAATCTGAAACAAAAAATTAATCGCCATACCGTCTAATCAGTTTTACTTTTTATCTTGTTTTTTACCGGTAATCTTTTTAAAACTTCCCTAAACCGATAATATTCCCACAAACGCAGACCAGTCCATTTGCCGAGGAAAAAATTAATCACAAAACTCAAAAGAATAACTTCGGGATACGCTAAAAGCAAATTGCGCGTTCCGGCCCAACTAACCAAAATAAAACTGACAATCGACAAAACAATGGTTTCCAGCGTTAGGAATAAAGCGCCCCGCGCCCCTTCTTCGATTTGCACTTTAATAAATTCTTCCACCAGCATAATCAACATTAAAATTGGAAAAATCGAAACCGACATAAAAGTCAGGTGCGGAATCTTGACGGACAAATAAAACATGCCCAATATCACTACGCTAACTATCGTAATCACCAGCGCCATTCTTGGCAAATACAACAGGCGCAAGCGTTTAAGGATGATGCGGGCAACTGTTCCGGTCAAAAGAATAAGTAATAACAGCACCAAGCCTGACCCGAGCCCGATGGCCACAAAAATCAGCGTCAGAATCGTTGGGATATAGATGCCAAGCGCCTTAATCCCGACGAGTTGGCGCGCAAACGCTATCAGCGTGGCGACAATCGGCAAAAGTAAAATTAGAAAAATTGTGTCAACCGAAACTCCCCGATTAATCAAAAAATTTGTAAAGTGCGATAAAAAATTAAAAAAAGTAACCTGTCCGTAATTTCGGCGGGAATGAATTCCCAATATCACAAAATCTTCTCGCTCATTCTGCACCGTTCTGATCAGATTGCCTTTACTGTCTCCTGCCAACACCGCCCCTAAAATTCGCGGAGCGACCACCAGCATGTTTCGAGGCAATAAGGTATCGTAAATCGGCTGCGCCCGCCTGGCAATTAATCCCGGATTGTCCCCGACGATAACAATATTTTTGTCGGCAAAAAAACTTCGATTGCCGGGCTGTTGCCCAAAACTCAACAAAGCGTCGATTTCGTCGTTATTCTTCGTCCAACTAATCACCGAATTAAAACGCTGGATCTCCTCGCTTTGATTAAGTAAAAAATTAATCAATTTTTCCTGCATTAAAGCATCACCCTCTTCTTTATCAAGAGTTAACTGCTTTACCAGCAAGTTCAAACGCCCGGCTTGATTTAAAACATTGGTTAAAACAAAAGGATCTGTGTCGCTGTCAGTAATCAAAACAATTCCCTGATCAGTAACTTTCACCAAAAAATCCTCCTCTACGCTCTCGCGAGGTGTTTTAATGACTAAGGTCACTTGATAATCGCCAACCTCAAGATATTCGTGCTGAACGACTTCGCCGGCCACCGGCGCTGAAAGATCGCCGAAATCCCACCAATATTCAATTTCTGCCGGATCAAATCCGAGCACCCGGCTACCAGTGGCGGAAAATTGCGCCGGCGTATTTATTAAGATAATGCGCTCGCCCTTAATTTTTGCGATTACCGGATCCACCCGAACACCAGCCACTGATCCAGCCGCGTCAGCACAAGACTCCCCTGCCACGCAACCAAACAAAGCCGAAGAAGAGGCGGCGGTTACAGGTTGGGAGCCTGAAATTGGCTCAGCTTGAACTGTTCCGGCAATAAAAAAAACTCCGCCGAACAATGCTAGGACGAAAAACCTCATCATTAAACGTAACATATTGGTCGGTTTCTTAAACATTCAACTAAATTTTGCATCGTCTAAAGTATCCTCCAAAATTCATTGCAAGTCAATGCGAATATTTTTTAACTGCCGGATAACGCCACGCCATCCATTTCGATTAGTACATTTTTCGGCAAATGAGGCGATTCCACTACCGCCCGCGCCGGAAAATTATTTTGAAAATACTGAGCGTAAATTTGATTAAACTCGGCAAAATTTTGCATATTCGATAAATAAACTGTGGTTTTAACCACTTGTTCCAAACTCGATCCGGCCGCCGCCAAAACCGTGGCCAAATTTTTAATTACCTGATGGGTTTGAATTTTGATGTCGCCGGCCAAAAGTTCTCCCTCCGGGGTTAGCGCAATCTGCCCGGCGCAAAAAACAAAGCCATTTGCTTGCACTGCTTGGCTATAAGGCCCGACCGCCGCCGGAGCTTGGGATGTAGTGATGATTTGTTTAGTCATAATAGGGTTTGATAAATTTTCAATTTTTGAAAATTAAGTCATTAAATAATTTGATATTGATTTGTAAATTGAAAATTGAAAATTTTGTCATTTAGCTACTATTCTAACACCGCTCCTTGATGAGCTGACCCGACCAACCGCGCGTAACGATTCAACCAGCCACTTTTGACCGACGTCTCCCACGGAGCAAGCCCATCCATGCGCTCTTTAATTTCCACTGCCGTTAAATCAACATCCAATGTCCGATTGGCTAAATCAATTTTGATCAAATCACCGTCTTGCAGGATAGATATTGGCCCGGCCATAGCCGCTTCCGGCGCCACGTGACCGATGCAGATGCCTCGCGTGCCTCCGGAGAATCGGCCGTCGGTAATCAAAGCGACTTTTTTCCCCAGACCCATACCGACAATCTTGGCTGTCAACTCCAGCATTTCCGGCATGCCCGGACCGCCGCGCGGCCCTTCGTAGCGGATAACGACAACCGCGCCGGCTGTAATCTCTCCGCTGTCAATGGCCGCCAGTGCCGCCGACTGCCCATCGAATACGCGCGCTGGCCCGGTAAATCGCGTGATCTCCGGATCAACTGCGCCGACTTTTATTATCGCGCCAAGCGGCGCTAAATTTCCATACAATACAGCCAGCGAGCCTTGCTCACTCCAGGGCGACTCAAGTTTCCTGACAATTTCTCGCCCCAAAAGATCAAAACGTTCTTTAGGACCACGCCCGCCAAAAACCGTACGGATAATATCCCCCAATGTTTTCCCGGTCACAGTCAGGGCGTCCAAATTCAGCAATCCCGGGCGCTTCTGCAATTCCCGTAAAACAGCCACTACCCCGCCAGCCGCATCAAAATCTTGCATGTGGACAGCCGGATCAGCCGGCGAAATCTTGCACAAATACGGCACCTGTTCGGCTATTTGATTAATTCTCTGCAAAGGATATTCGAACCCGGCTTCTGCCGCCAAAGCCAAAAGGTGCAAAACCGCGTTAGTGGATCCTCCCAGCGCCATATCCAGGGCAAAGGCATTATCTAAAGATGCGGGCGTGATCAATTCGCGCGGTTTAATAAAATCTTTACAAACCAACTCGACGATTAACTCCCCGGTTTCCTGTAACAACTGCCGGCGACGGCTGTCTGCGGCAAGAATCGAACCATTTCCCGGTAAAGCGACGCCTAAAACCTCAGCCAGCGCGTTCATTGTGTTTGCAGTAAACATCCCGGCGCAACTGCCGCACCCTGGACAGGCGTTCTCTTCGAGACAATCCAACTCTTTTTCCGAAATCTTGCCAGCTTGGAACGCACCGACGCTCTCAAAAACGGAAATCAAATCCAGCGACCGTTGCATTTCTAAAAGCGGCAGTGTTTCGCCCTTTCCGGCCGCCGGTCGAAGCCCAGCTTTCATCGCGCCGCCGCCGACATAAATGGCCGGGATATTAAGCCGCACCATCACTTGCAACATTCCAGGGACGATCTTATCGCAATTTCCCAAACACACTAATCCGTCGAACTGATGGGCTAAAACCATGCTTTCGATACAATCAGCAATCAGCTCACGCGACGGTAAAGAATAACGCATGCCCGAATGCCCCATGGCCAGCCCGTCGCAAATGCCGATCGTGTTAAATTCGAAAGGCACGCCTCCGGCCAGGCGAATACTGTCTTTAATGATCCGCCCAAAACCCGCCAGATGCTGATGGCCAGGCACAACATCAACGTAAGAATTAGCGACGCCGATAAAAGGCCGATCAAAATCTGGTTTCTTAAGCCCTAAAGCGCGCAATAAACTCCGGTGCGGCGCCCGGCTTACCCCTTTTTTGATTTGGTCTGATCTCATCAATGCTAATTACTTTTAACTAAACAAAAAATGCCCGCCTTAATGAGCCTTTTGACTTTGATCAAAAAACAAAATCGCTTCCCTTGAAAGCTCCGAGCTAAAACGGCACGTCCTCATAAATCATGCAGGCATCTAGCTTAGTATATTCGAATAACTCTTCGGCCCGAAAGAAACGTTTGGTCTCTTCTTGGGCGGCTTTCGGCGAATCTGATGCGTGGATCAAATTTTGATTAGACATCGCCAAGTCACCCCTGATCGTGCCGGCATCAGCCTCCACACCCTTGGTGGCACCGGTAACCAAGCGAACCGCGGACACCGCGTCCGTGCCTTCCCAGGCCAAAACTAAAACCGGCGAATGCATCATGTATTCCTTCAGCCCCTGAAAAAAAGGCTTGTCTTTGTGGTGCACATAATGTTCGGCCAGAATCGCGTCGTCCAGCCGCATCATCTTACAGCCGATTAATTTTAAACCCTTGCGTTCAAAACGCGAAATAATTTCGCCTAGTAAGTTACGTTGCAAGCCGTCCGGCTTAATGATAACTAAAGTTTTTTCCATATTTTTTGACTTTTTTATTTTGACTTTTTGTTGCTAATAACTTCTTCCAATTTTTTGACGATTTCCGTCGGCGTAAAATTTGATTTAATTAAATAATCATCCGCCCCTAAAGCCTTGCCTTTCTCGACGTCTTCGTCTTGCCCTAAATTTGTCAGCAATATTACCGGAATATCTTTCGTTCCCGGTTCTTCTTTCAGCCGCTCCAAAACGGAAAAACCGTCAATTTTGGGAATGATGATATCCAATAAAATGGCGTCCGGTTTAAAATCCGCTATTTGTTTTAAACCTTCCTCTCCGTCTAAAGCTATCGCGACTTGGTAACCGGTTTTTTCCAGCTTTGTCTGATAGAGATGCGAGAGCGTGCGATCGTCTTCGACGATTAATATTTTTTGTACTTTAGTGATAGACATATTTTAGCGTCTAGCCTTAATGCTAGCGTCAAAAACTTTAGCCAATAATGGCATCGGCGCCGGCCGGCCGCTCCACAGCTCGAATTGCCTGGCGCCCTGACCCAAAAACATTGTCCGGCCGTTGATTACCCGACACCCAGCCGCTTGCGCGTCTTTTAACAGCTTGGTCGCCGTCGGATTATAAATTGAATCAAATACTACTTTTGCCCCGGCGACAGTTTTTTTATCAAGTAAACTCTGCCCGCGCAATTTGCCCATGCCAACCGGCGTGGCATTAATTATTAAATAAGGTCGCCGCTCTAAAACTTTCTGATCAAGATTGTCTAAATTACTCCAACTGCTGGCGCCAAAGCGCTTAGCAAGTAATTGGGCTGACCGCTGTTCACGATTAAAAATATGCAAACTGCCGCCCTTTTTTTTAATCGCGAAAGCCACTGTATTGGACACGCCGCCGGCGCCCAAAAGCACCACTGTCTTGCCTTTTAAACGCACGTCGGCAAGCGAAAGTTCGATGCCGGTAATATCGGTATTATACCCCTTTAATTTGCCTTTCTCATTAATGATCGTGTTAACGTTGCCCAAGACCTCAGCGACCGAGTCCAGTTCGTCTAAATAAGGAATCACTTTCTCCTTATACGGCATGGTTACGGTTAACTCGCGCCATCCCAAAGCGCGCATTCCGGCGATCGCACCCTTGGGATCAAGCGTTGGGAAAGCCAAAAAAACAACATTTAACTTATGATACTGGGCCGCCGCGTTATGAATGGCTGGTGATAGCGTATGCTCCAATGGATATCCGATAATGCCGCAAACTTTAGTCTCTTTATCAATTATCATAAATTTGACAGTGCGAAATTTGCCAATTAAATCGACGCCTTTAGTTGCCCAAGAATCCACGCTAACGCTTCGCGATAACTGTCCTCTCGTTTTCCCATAAAAACTTGATCGCAGGCGTCACGAGTAACAAAAACCGCGCGCCAAGTTTCGCGCTCCAAAATATTGGACAGATGCACCTCTGCTTTTTTGCCTGGAAAATCGCGCAGGGCATCTGCCAGCGCATAGCTATAATGCGTTAGCGCTCCGGGATTGATGATTAAGCCGCTGGCAGTCCGCTCTTGCTGAATAAAATCGATTATCGCCCCTTCGTGGTTTGATTGAAAAAAATAAATCTTGCCGCTAGGCGACAGGGTATTAAATTCATTTTGCAGTATTTGATTTATCTCGTCAAGGGTTTTCGCGCCGTACTGATTAGGATCGCGCGCCCCGAGCAGGTTAAGGTTCGGCCCGTTGATAACGAGGATGGTTGATGTTGTCATTTATCAAAAAGCCACGTTATCCAATTTTAATTTAGCCATAATTTCCCCGATTACCCGATCAACATTATTGTCCGAAGTATCAACGACCATATCCGCCAGCGAATAGTAACGCTCTTTCCGCCGATTCCAGACTTCGCGAATTTCTTCGGCAGAGGATTGGTCTTTGGTCAGTGGCGGGCGATTGGGATCACTTAGAATTCGTTGCACTAAAACTTCGATCGGCGAGATTAACAAGATAACCTTGGCCCGTTCTAAAAGCTGTAGATTGTCTTTGTACATAAAAGTGCCGCCGCCAACGGCAAT
>MHJY01000019.1 GCA_001818235.1 Candidatus Jacksonbacteria bacterium RIFOXYB2_FULL_44_15
AATCCCGACGTTGTTGATTCGCGTTTCCGTTTCGCCAATTATGACATGGCAACGATTACAGAGCGAGTGCGTCGGCGATACTAATGTTTCTTGAGTAGGATTGCGGTAGTCGATCAGCTTGAAGGGAACATCATTCAAATAAAGATAGGGCGCGGTACCTGTTTGGGCGGTAATCTTTAAATTATTCCATTCGGAATTCAATGCGGCTTTAACCGCGGGGCCGGACTCGGTCGAAAATTCCTGCCCGCCGATAATTACCGCGAATCCAAAACTGCTGAAGTTGACGCTCATTGTTCCCTCTATGTTGATCAGTCGGTAATAGTCGTCATTAATCGGTGAGTCTGTTTTAAAAGCCAAGGACAACGTAAAATTATTCAATGGATTGTACGGGCCAACAGTCTGAAACTCGCCAGACAAGGTAACATTGGGCGGCAAATGGACCGCCTGGCCGAGGGTGCCGTCAACAAAACTTATTTCATTTGTTGACTGTGCGACTGCCTCTGGTTTGATGCTGGAAATTTTTAGCGGGAAAACCAGATTTTTCGTTCGGAAGACGATTTTTAAAGGCGTGGCACTGCCGTCTTCCAAGTCCAAATTAACGCGCTCTGATCCCTGGGCAGTGGTATCAATTTTTACTGCCACAAAATACCAGTTGTTTTGGATGTAGTCGTTTAATATATAGGCTTCTTTTTCCGGGAAATTGTAATTATTTTCTTTTAACCATTTAGCGAGCGCTTGAGCGTCGGTGGCTTCCAGAATGTCAATATTATAGTAATCGATCTTTTTGGTTTCCAGAACCGTTACTGACTGTATCTTGTCAGAGCTACTTCCCAACATCATCGGCATTTCGATATCACGGCTGTAACTTACGCCGGTAATTTCCTGCAATTTGGTAAACACCTCGGCACTGGCTTTTTCCACCTCCGGGATAGTTGGCGTGGGGATTACCCAGCCGAAGTCGGTGGCGTTGCCGCGGAAGGTGGTGGAAAGGATCAAGGTTTCCAGTTCGTTTTCAAAATAAATGGCCGCTTCCTGGCGCGTTTCCTGCAGGTAAATGTTTGGCTCTGGCCGGATAAATACCATGCCGTCGGCGCGGGCGGCTAGCGGCGTCAGAATCAAAGATAAAATTGTTAGGGTGTAGAGGAGTTTTTTGGGCATAAACATTTTGGTAATTGTCATTCCGAGCGACCCCGAGCAGGTTCGAGGGGGAGTCGAGGAATCTCTATCACCTTAAACAAGGGATCCCACCCAAAGGGTGATCAGCCTCTAGCTGGCCTCGACAAGCTCGGGATGACAAATTAGCGTTTTGACATTTGAGTTGGTTAAAGCGTTTAATTTATTTCTGCAGATATATTTTGTAATATTGCTTCTCGTCATATTTAAGCGGCAGATCAGGCCAGGCGACGCGGGCGGTAAAACCAGGGGAGCTGGCGGTAAAAGCGCTGGTGGCGCTAATCAATTGCGCGCCATCATCATAAATAAAAATTAGTTGATCGCTCTCCTTAGCGCCTGTTGGCAGACTGCTCCAGACGTAATTGATGATTTTTTGATTGCCCTCCGGCACCCAGCCACCGATCGCCGCCAAACTTTGCAGTGAAAGCGGTTGGCCGCTGGTGGCCGGCGGCGAGGCATCAATCGTCGAAAAAGTGGCCGCAATCAGCGAGAGAGTCTCAGTTGCTTGATCAACAATTGCTGGATCAATCGCCATGTTGGTTTTGTCCGGTGAGAGCGGGGAGCAGAGGTTAACCAGATAGCGCGCGACGGGCACAGTCAGACAGACATCCTTGGTAATTAAACGGCCGTCCAAATCTTTATAATCAACGGCATAAATCAAACCAGAGCCTGCATTTTGGGCAGTAGGGTTGGCTTTTTTTAACTGAGCTAGCTTTTCCGTTACCGCGGAATTATTAAAAACTAAAGTCATTCGCCAGCTGGAATTTTTGTTGGCAATAAAGTTAGCTTGTTGGGTGTAAGGAGCATCATTTTCTTCAATTTTCCAATCCTTGGGATGGCGAAATTCAAAGCCATAAGCGTTTTGATACAATGTCCAGCCGACAGTTGTTGGTTTAGGTAAATCGTCAGAAATCGGCGGCGCCACATTTTTTACCGGTGTTGGCGTTGTCGGTTTGGACGCCAGGAACCGGCTTAAAATTAATAGCCCTAAAGCGACGAGGATCACAATCAGCACAAACCAGATTTTTGGTTTTGGTGGATTGTTGGTTGATGAGGTATTTGGCATAATATTTTTTTTTAATTCGTCACCATTCGGGACAAACATTCGTTTCTAACCTCGCTAAAATAGATGCGATTACAAACTGTGGGCGAGTCCAGTTTGATGCCGACGTCTTTGAGGCACAAATCTTGGTCTTCCTGCGGGTAGCTGCCTTCCGGCTCAAGAGTTTCGCACAGGTCTGGATTTAGGCTCGCCAGTGCTACCTGGCTTAAACAGTTGTTACCGTCAAACTTAACATTTTTACAAACTTCGGTGTTCTTTTCTTTAACCGCGATTTTGATAAAACAGCTAGCGCGATTTTCTAACGTTGAATAAGCGTCGCAGTCTTTTAAGTTCAGCGGGTCATTGGTCGTAAATTTAGCGTCAGTAATGCCGCAGGGAAGCGCGTTATTATTGAGAGCTGAATTCGTCAGACAAGTGTTGAGTTCTTTTATTTCTGTAACTAGCTCCTGCAATTCCGGCGGCGGGCAATAACCAAGCGAAGAGATTTTTGCGTTATCAAAACCCCAATAGAAATGCAGGGCATAAGCAGTTGAGCCGAGCGCGGGATCTTTCAAACAATCAGGCGGATAATTGTAAACACTTTTTAAGGCCGGGATATTAAGGCTGGGAATCAAATTTTGCAGGGTGGTGGTAGCATCATCATTTAACTGGCCGGTATAAGCACCTTGACTGCTATCGTTAAGCTCAATCATTTTATTTCTCAGACTAATAATGGTCTCAATATGGGTCGCGGTTTCGTCACTACTGTAACTTTCCAGATCAATTGTATTTACCGATGTTACTTGGGGCAGTGGCGGCGGCAAATCGCTCAATTTAAAACCGAAATTACTCACGAGCGCGCGGGCGTTAGTTTCGTCAGCCTCCAGATAGAGGGTGTCGCCGCGCGGACAAGTGCAAGCGGCACAGACGCCAATGTCCGATGGATACTCGCGCAAGACAGCGCTTTTGACGCCAATGTTTTGTTTGGCAAAATAGTCAATAATAATTTTATCTTCTTGATAATAGGGAAAGCCGTTTACTGGCTCAACATCTTGCATCTTGACCCAATCTTGTTCCCATGGATTTCCGCCGCACTGCACTGGATCAATTTTTAGCCAGAGAGTTTGTCCGGAGGTCGGGGCGACCGGATTTTCGACAGGCGCTTTTTGGTCCAGAGATTGTTCCAGCAAACGCGCTTGGAGTTGGCGAATTTGCTGTGATAAATCAATGATTTGATTTTGTAGTTGATTGATCTGTGCGGCCGCAAAGCTATTTTCCTGTTGGGAAGCCAGAGATTGTAGAAGAAAGCCCATGGCTGTTCCGGACAAAAAAATCAATATCAAAATCATCACGCGGGATAGTTTGATTTTTGACGGCGTGCGAGGCGGAGGTGTTGGTTTGTCAGGTTGATCGGGCATGATTTAAAAAGTATCAAGTAGTAAGTATAAAGTATTAAGTATCAAAATATAGGCTTTACGTGTTTAATGACGAGACTTACAATTTTGTCATCAATGTTTTTCCTCAATCATTTCGATTTCCATTTTCAGGCCTTTGCCGGCGGCGGCCAGAGCGTTGTAAAGTACGGCAATCAGGGCGCCTAGAGCGAGTGCTCCCAAGAAAACCAGCGCCAAAATTCCCAACCAGCCGAGAATGGAGTTTGCCCGAAAGATATCACCTAGAACGTAAGAAGAGCGCTGAAAGAAGTCTGTCTCTACCACGATTATCGTACCGAAAAAGATGACGCTACCAGTTACATAGAAGAGAGATATCATGATAGCGGTTACAATGGCCGAACTGAAGATACCAATTTTTTTGAGATAGTACATAATAAAAAAATTTTAAATTTTAAATTTTAAATTTTAAAATTAAGGTAATACTATTTTAGGTTAGGGTTGGCTTGTCCTTCAGTAGTTTTTAAGCGGAGGAGGATGGGTTGAGTTCGGAGCGCGAGTGGAGCCGCTTTTGAATCAAAATTATCAGAGTCGTAAACATGGCGATCAAAATGCCCAGGACAAAATAAACGCCCGCGGTTTTGTAATGGCTGATCATGTAAATGCCCAGTTCTCCTAAAAGATGAATCATCATCCAAAAAGCGAAAAACAGGTACGCCCAGGAAATTATTTGATACGGGCTGGAGCGACGTTTAAAACGGAGAAAATAGTAGAACAAAAATGACAAAAGAAAGATCGGGATGATTATAGCCGTATGCAACAGCAGGCGATAAGTTTCGTAGTCTTTGGTGGAATAGGTGGGTTCGATGAAAGTGCCGTCAGCGCTGATCGTTTTCGCGTTAGCGGTCGGAATTAGCTCTTGCATCAAGCCCTGAGGCGCCAGGCCAAAGCGGTCGTAAGCCGGATTAAAGTAGCGGTTGATATCATAAAGAATGCGTTCGCCTAAAATAATCAGCACGATCGTGAGAACAATCGTCAAAAGCACGCTGAGTACCGAGATGCGGTGTTTGGGCAACGCCGAAAGCGGTGCGGTACCCGGCATCTGCGGAAGAATATTTTTGGGCATAGGATATTAAAAGCCAAATGATAAACCTCAGATGACGGTTTAGTCATAAGAATTTAGTCATTGGCGCTTTTAATTATTTAGTTTAGAGCATTATACCATAATTGGCGCTTTTGCATAAGAGTTGTCAGCACAGGTGATTTTTTGTAAGATGAAAGTACTAGTTAAAAATGCAAAGTTCAAAGTAATAGTTTAAACGAATTAATTTTAATTTAAACGTAATAACCAAGAAACAATAACCAAGTGTCCAAACAATAACCAACTTGCGAATAACCAATATCCAAATCGTTTGGTAATTGAGTTTTGATTATTGTAATTTGTTTGGATACTTGTATCTTGGTAATTGGTTATTATCCATTAAGACAACTATTTTATTCTCATGTCCTTAACCCGCCAGTTGGCTCATAATACAATTTATCAGTTTGCCGGGAAAATAATCGGTACGGTTTTGGCGTTGATCGCCTCAGCGCAGTTATTCCGTTATCTGGCGCCGGCCGCATACGGCGAGTTCCACATCGCTTTTACTTTTGTGCAAATGACCGGCGTGATTGCGGATTTGGGGCTTTATCTGATTGTCTTAAACGATATTAACCGGCCGGATCGCGACCATCATTACGTCATCAGCCAAAATTTTATCTGCCGCTTTTATTTAAATCTGATTTATCTGGCTGGCATGGCGCTATTGGCGCTCATTTTACCTTATGAGGCGGCAGTTCGCTGGGGAATTTTTTTAATGTCGTTTTGCAATGTTTTTTTGTGGTTCAGCCAAATTATTCAAACCGTTTTCCAAAAGCGTTTTACCACTTATTACGCGGCAATCGCCGAAATCATCGGCCGCGGCGCACTCTTGCTCAGCACATTGCTCCTAATTTATTTCCACGCCTCGCTATTGCCTTTAACGCTGACGGTGGTGATCGGCAATTTTGTAACGTTCGGCCTGACGTGGTATTTTTCCCGCAAATACTTAACGTTCAGTTGGAAACCAGACCCAGTCTACATCAAAGAAGTTTTGCGGCGCACCTGGCCGGTCGCGGTTTCCATCTGGTTTAGCTTGATTTATTTTAAAGCCGACACCATCATTTTATCGCTTTTCCGTTCAACTTATGAGGTTGGGATTTACGGTATGCCGTATCGGATTTTGGAAACTCTGGTCACTTTACCTTTGATGTTTATGGGACTTTTGATGCCGCTCTTAAGCCAAGCGTTTACTGTTGGAGATCAGCCACGATTTAAATCATATCTGCAAAAAGGTTTTGATGTACTCGCTTTGATGGCAGTGCCTTTGTTTTTCGGCGCTTTGCCTCTGGCGCGGCAATTGGTTTTGCTTTTGGCCGGCAAAGATTTTTTGCAATCAGTGCCGCTGTTGCAGATTTTGATGTTGGGCGTGGTGATGATGTATCTGGCCGCGCTTTTTGGCCACGCGGTCGTGGCGCTTGGCGCGCAGAAAGCGATGATTAAGTATTATTTGGGAGTGGCAGGGGTGATGCTGGTGCTATATTTAGTCTTGATTCCGCGATATTCTTACTGGGCCGCGGCCTGGCTCACGGTTGTTGCGGAAACGGCTGTTCTGCTATCAACAATGGCCGTTGTCTACGCCCGCTCCAAATTTTTTCCAAGTGTAGCGGTCTTGGGCAAAGCAGTGGTATCTGCTATAATAATGGCAAGCGTCTTGTATCCTATCCGGCACCTGACGTTATTTTTAACTCTGCCTTTGGGAGCGATCATTTATTTCGGGCTGATGTATCTGATTGGCGGCGTTAAAAAGGAGTTGGTGAGGGAGATTATCAGATAAAAGTAAGAGTTAAAGATTTATGATTTACGATTTAAGATTTAAGATTGATGATCCATCCAGTATCGACAATATTTCTTTTGTAATCGTAAATCTTAAATCATAAATCGTGAATCAAGATTTTTGCACAATATGAAGAAATATTTTATTATTTTTTTTCTGTTTTTATTTTTAATACCGGCCGCGGCCCTGGCTTTTGATTATAATCCCAACAACATCATCAGCGATTTTGAACTCAAAGACAAGAACGCGATGTCCTTAAGCGCGATTCAATCATTTTTGGAGGCGCACGACAGTGTCTTGGCTGATTTAACTTTTGATGTTAACGGCGCGACCCAAACCGCGGCGCAGATTATTTATAATTCCGCCCAAGAGCACATCATCAGTCCAAAATTTATTTTAACCAAGTTGGATCAAGAACAATGTCTGATCCGCAGTTGCAGTTATCTGTCTGATCCCAAGAGATTGCAAAAAGCTTTGGACTGGGCTTGCGGTTTCGGAGTTTGCACTGGTTGTGATTTAAACAGCCCGCAGGTTCTAAAATACAAGGGTTTTGCCAAGCAAGTGGATGCCGTGGCTGGCGTGCAAAATGATTATATTTTAAAAGTTAATTTATCCTATATCTTTGGCACCGGGGACACCTTTACCACCAAAGACGGTTACCAAATCACCCCGGAAAATCAGGCGACCGCGAATTTGTATACTTACACGCCCTATCGCGGCGGTCCGGAGGGTATCGGCGGAAATTATTTGTTTGCCAAGCTTTGGGAGCAGTATTGGGGGAACCAGAATTATCCGGACGGTACGGTTTTGCGGGATGATGATGGCGGTTATTGGTTGCTCGACGGCGGCGTTAGGCGGCGTTACGGCACCCAGACCGCGTTTCTTTCGTTCCATAACCCGGAAGATGCGGTCCCAGTTGGAGATACAGTGTTAACGAGTTATACCGAGGGTGCGGCAATTCAATTCCCAAATTATTCGTTGGTGCGCGATGAAAACGGCGATATTTATTTGCTGGTTGATGATCGCAAGCGCAAAATCGAGGATGCCGAGACTTTCCGCAAGCTGGGTTTTAATCCTGAGGAAGTGGAGAATGTTTCTTCGGCGCAAATTGCTTTCTATCGCAATGCCGTGCCGATTACCAGCAGTGCCATTTATCCGCAAGGCGCGTTGTTCCAGGAAGAGGGCGGCGGTCAAATTTACTGGGTGCAAAACGGTTTTAAATATAAAGTAGCGACCGAGGTTTTGGCCATAAATTATGGCGGTTTAACCCCGATGCCTGCTCCGGCCGCAGAACTGGCAAATTATTTTGACGGCGGCAACCAGAAAGTTAAAGACGGCAAGCTCTTAAAGTCGCCGGATGGTTTGATTTATTTTGTTTCCAAAGGCGCGTTACGGCTGATCCCGACCCCCAGTGATTTTGTGTCTTTGTTTGGCGACAACAAATGGGACACGATTAAGCAGGTTTCGCAGGACGTGATTAACCTGCACGCAATCGGCGAGCCACTTAAGGCATCGGCTTACGAACGAAATTCTGGCCAGGCAGCGGCGAATAATCCGGCGCCGACGCCTCCAACACCGATAGTTTACAAGACGCTGTGGGTGGCCTCGGAAGTGCCGCCGGTTTTCTTGACGACGAAAAGTTATTCAGTCAAATTGACGTTTAAAAATAAAGGATCAGACAGTTGGCCAGCTGGCGGGGTCTACGCAAAATTAGAGAGTTTTGGCTCAACGGCTAAACTGCCGGACGCGATTCCGGTCGGAATAAACGCGATTTTTAATTTTTCGCTCCAGCTGACGACTGCCGGCAAGCAGACGCTTGTTTTCAAAGTGTACACTAAAGACGGCCAATACATTGCCGGCAGTATGTATCAAACCGAGGTGTCGGTTATCGCGCCGGTTTATCAAGCCGAAATCGTTAAATCAAATTTACCGGTGGCGGTTAAAAATAAGTGGTCACGCGTTAACATCACCATCACTCTCAAAAATACCGGCCGCGAGGTTTGGACGCGGCGCAAAACTGGTTTAAAATTATTGACTGGCACTAACGGTATCAGTCCTTTTTATGATTCCAGCGACTGGGTGAGCAAAGACGTGGCGGCCGTCGCGTTACAGCCGGCTCAAACCCAAATCAAGCCCGGGGAGTCGGCAGTATTTCAATTTACTTTAAAGACCAAAGGGTTAGCTAAAGGCGTCTATCCTTTTCGCTTGTCGCTTTGGATGAGCGATAAAAACGAGCTGATTTACCTAAACAACAATGATTTTTACACGGGGGAGATTAGGGTGGACGAGTAGGGGGGAGACTAAATTTTCAATTTTCAATTTACAATTTTCAAAGGCTGCCTTGTGCCATGCCGAATTTCGTGGCTTAACTCGCAGCTTATTTTTTTTAGGTTTTTCGTTTAAAAATTCAGTCATTAAAAATTTAATAAAAATTAAAAATTATAAATTAAAAATTGGGACTCTGATTGATTTATTCGGGTATATGTTTTAGTATAAAGGGAGTATTAGTCTTGTCATTCCTGCGAAGGCAGGAATCTATATAATAGTAATCAATAGACATAAATTTATTACCATGGAGAGGTGCCAGAGAGGCTGAATGGGCCGCTCTCGAAAAGCGGTATCCCGATTCCTCGGGATCGTGGGTTCAAATCCCACCCTCTCCGCCAGATTACTAAGTTTGAATCCCGGTAAAAAATATGCAGTTTCCAAATGATTTCAAAAACAAGATTATCTGCGGGGATGCCGTGGAAATAATGAAACAAATACCGGATTGTTCGGTTGATTTAATCGTGACCTCGCCTCCATACAATCTTAAAAATTCTACCGGCAATGGAATGAAAGACGGTCGTGGTGGAAAATGGGCGAACGCCGCTCTTCAAAAGGGATATTCGCATTACAACGATAACATGCCGCACAAAGAATATGTAAATTGGCAAAGGAATTGTCTAACTGAAATGATGCGTTTAATTCCCGAGAATGGTGCAATTTTTTATAATCACAAATGGCGTGTCCAAGGTGGTTTGTTGCAAGATCGTCAAGATATTGTTTGTGGTTTTCCAGTTCGCCAAATTGTAATATGGAAGCGCGCCGGTGGCCTAAATTTTAATGTTGGTTATTTTTTGCCGACCTATGAGGTAATTTATCTTATTGCAAAACCAAAATTTAAACTAGTAAAAAAGGCAAACGCCTATGGCGATATTTGGGAAGTTTCGCAAGAAATGAAAAATGGTCACCCTGCACCTTTCCCTGTCAAACTGATCGATAAAATTATTTCCTCAACGAATGCAAAAGTTGTTTTGGATCCTTTTATGGGCTCTGGAACAACGGCAATTTCAGCAATAAATTTTAAGCGAGATTATATCGGGATTGATATTTCTCCAGATTATTGCGAATCAGCAAAAAAAAGGATTAAACAACACCAATCGAGGGTTAAATTATTATAAACATGGCAAAACCAATTATTTATTCAAAGCCGGCTTTAATAGCAAAACTTAAAGAAATTTCCGCAACGGGTTTTATTCAAAATACGAGAAAAGGCAATCATGGCGGTATCGGCAATGCATTGGAGACCTTGCTTGGTATTAAGGAAAATAATTTACCGATCCCAAATGCTTCTGAATGGGAATTAAAAGCACAACGCCTAAATTCAACATCACTCACAACACTTTTTCATATCGAGCCATCGCCGCGTGCCATTCGTTTTGTGCCGCAAGTGCTTTTGCCTAAATACGGATGGGCGCATCAAGAAGCAGGTAAGAAATATTTGAAAGGCGAAATGAGTTTTCGTCAAACAATTAATGGGCAATCGCCTAGCGATCGTGGTTTCAAGGTTATGATTGATCGAAAGGAGCGAAAGATTTTAATTTCATTTGATGCCAAGTGTGTTGCCCCACGACATAAAAATTGGGTTAAGTCAGTTAAAAAGCGTATTGGTTTGGGCCAACTCGATCCCCAGCCGTATTGGGGTTTTGCCGATTTAGAACATATAGACATCACATTTCAAAAAGCTATTAAGAATGATATAATAAGGGCATGAAACGTTGCCCAAAATTTACAAACAAT
>MHJY01000020.1 GCA_001818235.1 Candidatus Jacksonbacteria bacterium RIFOXYB2_FULL_44_15
AACGAAAAAATAAACAACTGCCACCGGACTTAAATTTGCTATTGTTACTTGTCGTATTGATGATAGTCGGCGCCCTAGTTCCCACTCCAACTTGGTACTGGTATTTTTACGGCCCGATCCCTTTTATAGCGCTATTGATCATAACAATCAGCGCTTATTTGATCAAAAATCATCCTCAAAAAACCAAACTGGTTTTGGGCAGTGTGGTGATTGTGACCTTAATCACCACCATCACCGCAATTCCATATTATAAAAAAAATCTGACTATTCTCACCCAGCCCAATCGCTGGGTGCCGCTACAAGTCCATAATTTTAGCCAAAAATTAAATAGTTTGATAACAACCGGTCCAGTCTTGACTCTAGCTCCGCTTTTTACTTTGGAGACCGGACTGGCAACTTATCCTGAGTTTACTGCCAGCCCATTTGCCTGGCGAGCCAACGCTCTTGTTCCAGAAAATTTTGGCCGGCAATTTAAACTTGTCGGGCCGAATAATCTTGATGATTTTCTAAAATCACGGCTACCCAGTGCAATCATAACCGGTTTCGAAGATCCAAAAATCGAAGCGACGATGATTGAGTACGCCAAAAAAAATAATTATCAACCCAATTCTTTGCCGGATAAAATCACTCCGTATCCGCTGACTGTCTGGCTTAAGACTAATTGATATTTTTTGACCCATTACTTTGCGTCCAATTACAAAATCGCCCAAACAGGCGATTTTTTAATTTCTTGGTGGGCTCGTGCAGGATCGAACTGCAGACCTCTACGATGTCAACGTAGCGCTCTAACCAGCTGAGCTACGAGCCCCGGGAAAAACAATTTTATATTTTATTGTTATCGATTTTTCTTTAAAGTGAATAAACCAGCTGCTCGCCCCGTACCCGAGCGAAGCGAGTGGTATGGGGAGCTACGAGCCCGAAAAAAACAATTTGATTATTTGACCGGTAATTTTAATTTAAGCTCAAAAATCGTATCTTCCAGCCGCAACATATTCCGCCGGACTTCTTCCATTTTACTGCGCAGTTTATTGTTTCGCGAAACTTCCAGATCCAAAAAATGTTCGTACAACTCTAAAATATATTGATGCACTTTCTCGGCTTCGGCCAAGTCTACTTTCGCGCGCGCCAGTCGAACTAATTCACCAGAAGTGTCGGCAATGCCGCCGATAAGCGCCTCGTGATCCAAATCTTCAGGCAAATATTTTAAAATTTTATTGCTGTTCTGTCGATAACACTCCAAAAAAATCAGTTCTACATATTCTTCCATCCCCTCGGCAACACTGCGGACTAAATACAAATCCGGATTGCGGCGCAAGGCGAGCAAGACTTTATCGACCAATTTTTTAATGACCGCGATTTCGCGCGCCGGTTCTTTACTTTGATGATGCAAAATTCGGTGAATCAAGCTCTTGGAGGAGCGTCTGATTTCTTGCGACAAAGTCGCCAATGCCCGCCGCTCTTCCTCGAATTTCCGGTACCGCGTCTTTAAATTGTGCCAAATGTTGTCCATTGAAAAGGGGATAAAACGTCTCTATTATAGGGCGTAAAGCCCAAATAGTCAAATTGACGCGCCTTTCAAATCTTGCTATATTTTCTTTATTACTTCCAAGATGAACTACGCTTCGAACAATTTTGATACTTTTGGCAATCAGCCGCAACAGGTCTTCCATGAGATATGGCGCCGGAAAAATGACCATAATTTTAAGCTGGAAAATAATCAAACAAAACTGGGCTTAATCATTGAAGGCGGCGCGATGCGCGCCATCATTGGCAGCGGCTATTTGGTGGCCATGCAGGAATTGGGGCTCAATGATATCTTTGATTATATTTATGGCACTTCAGCGGGCGCTTTAGGCGGTGCCTATTTTTTATCCAAACAATCTCCCTACGGCATTACAATTTTTTTCGAAGACGTTAACAACTCGGATTTTATCAGCTACCGATCAATGCCGCCGTTTATGAATATTGATTATCTGATGGACGTGATTCAAAATAAAAAACGTTTGGATGTCAAAGCGGTCAAACATCATCCAACTAATCTGTTGATTACCGCCACCGAAGTTAAAAGCGGCGAGGTACATTACTTTTCCAACCATGATGATAATGTTGATTTACTAACCGCGCTCAAAGCCAGCTGTGCATTACCGGTTTATTACGACAAACCGGTTAAAATCAACGGGCATTCTTATCTCGACGGCGGGATTGTCTCTTCTTTACCGGTTTTAAAAGCTATCAGCGACGGCTGTACTCACATTTTAATTCTGATGACCGACGGCAAAAGACGCTTAAAACGGCCGCCCATTCCTTTCTGGTACGAACTCTGGCATTTGCGCAAATACGGCCGGGGATTTGTCAAAGATTATTATGGCAGACAAAAACATTTTCGCAATATTTTAGAGGTTATTGAAGGCCATCACCCTGATAGCCAAAATATAAATATCGCCGCGTTGGCACCACATGACATTGACCTTTCCGGGCATACCACTGATGCCAATAAATTAAAAAAAGCGTACCAGCTAAGTTACCAATACGCCATCAAACTCTTTACGCGCTATTAAGTAAGTTAATAATGCATAAATTAAGCTTCATCCTACCCTCCCCCGAAGTACATCGAAGGAGGGTTTTTTACATAATTATTGATTCATCTGTAAATGATACTTGACAATATTTTTATGACGTGCTATATTTGATTGTTCTTTGAAAATAAAACGATTTACAGTATTACTTAAGTATGCTATAATACCATTGTAAAATAAAATTTACAATAATATGAACGCTCAACTACTTAAATTAATCACTACTCTAGGCTTGGCAGATAAAGAAGCTCGGGTCTACTTGGCAGTTTTGGAATTAGGTACAGACATGGCCAGCCGGATCGCCGAAAAAGCGGAGGTTGATCGCGTGAATACTTATAATATGTTGGCGTCGCTTAAAAAGCGCGGATTGATATCAGAAGTGGAACAGAGAGGGGTCAAGTATTTTGCGGCCGAATCCCCGGAAACTTTGCTTGCGCTTGGCGAGGAAACAA
Source organism: Candidatus Jacksonbacteria bacterium RIFOXYB2_FULL_44_15 (assembly GCA_001818235.1). Lineage (GTDB taxonomy): Bacteria > Patescibacteriota > Patescibacteriia > UBA9629 > UBA9629 > UBA9629. The sequence continues at coordinate 3,029 of MHJY01000020.1, forward strand.
AAAAAGCGATTGACACGAATCTTTTAGATCTTAAATCTCTCTTGCCAGAATTTCTTTCGTTGTACAAAACCGGCGCGGTACGCAAACCCCGGGTACGATTTTACGATGGCCAGGCCGGGCATTTGAATGTATACGAGCAAATCTTAAAAAACCAGCCCAGAGAAGTGTTGATTATCTTAAATTACGAAGAACTGACCAAAATAATTGATGCCGAATACGAAGCAGACTGGATTAAAAGAAGAATCGAGTCTGGCATCAAACTGCGCTGGTTGGATTTTGACTCGAAAATGATGCGGGCCGAACGCGCGGATAGCAGTTCAAAACTGCGTGAAATAAAATTTGTGCCTGATGAGTGGCGACGTAGCGGCGGCATCTTTATTTATCAGCACAAATTCATCTTCCTTTCCACCACCAAAGAATTTATGGCCGTGGTGATCGAGAACGAGGAATTTACCGCACTGGCGAAAATGATGTTTGAGCTGCTATGGAAATTTGTAGGAAGGTAATTTCTACTTCTACCCGTCCCTCTTTTTCTACCCCGTCTTGACGGGGGTTAAGATAACTTTTTAACCCCTCTCAAGAGCAGGGTAGAAATGGGTTCTACCTTGGTTTTGACAATGTGAGGAGGTCAGTAAAATGGAAAAAAAGGAAATAGAAGCTGTCTTAGAAAAAGTCTTTTTCAGCATGCAAGCGGACAAAATCAAAGAAAGTGAACCTTGGTTTTGGCCAAAATATTATGAAGAAAAAGGCAGATATTGGTTTATGGTCAAAGGGCATGAAAAGTCTCATATCGCCATTTCTTTCCATTGTGGCAAACTAGAGCTTGCGTCAAGCCATCCCCCATGCACTATTTTCTGTGTCTTAGAGGTGTCTCAAGTTGGTCCAATATATGAAGCAATAGCAAGAGTATCTGGATCATTTTTATTAAGGAGTTCTTTTTCTAGAGCCATCCATGATATTCTTGATCTTGCCAACGAATTGTTATAGTTGTGTTCCCCCTCCCTTGTTCACCATACGAACACGGGAGGTTTTTTGTTTACGCCTTTTCCCGTCCCAAACTTTGCGCGAGGATCATTTTAATTAAAGACTGATAAGGTATATCTTTTTGATGAGCAGTAGTTTTTAGTCGATTTAGTAACCCTTCTGGCAACCGCAGGGATATAGTTTTTGTTGATGGTTTTAAATTGGGAAAAGAGGCCAGCTCAGCTTTTGCCCAATCCAAATATAAAGTGGAGTCAGCTTTTGCCCAAAAGTCGCGTTCTTCATCTTCGTTTTTAAATTTAGGAATCTGTTTTAACTTTTTCATAAATTATTTTTTCTTTTTTATTCATTTGCCGAGCAGAAATAATTCTAATTAAGTCTCGGCGCAAAGTAAACGCCACAAGTAATAATCGGTTATAATTAGTGCGGCCAAGAGCGTGGAATCTTTTTTCCGCTCGAGAATGTTTTTCATTTGAAAGGAATAACAAAGGTTGATTGAAAAACACTTCTTCGCACTCATCATTTGACACTTGATGCTTTAGCCAATTTTTATATCTATTTCCCTCATCCCAATCAAAACCAGCAAATTCTATTAAATTTAACATAAGTAGTAATGGATTTGATGTATATTTATATAATATACACAAGTAACAACTGTGTCAAGCGGCAACTCTATATCTATGCATTACGAAGCAAGCTATCGCCATAAGCGTATCAATATGCTACGATATAAACACTTAAAATGATATGGAAAATGAACAAAAAATGAATCAAAAATTCATTCCTGTCACCATAGACAAGAGCCATTTGGTGACTATCGGCGAAAAACTGTATACGGAAAAAATGAGCTTTTTACGCGAACTGGTCAATAATGCCTATGATGCCGACGCGACTGAAGTTAGGATTAATGTTGCACCAGAGACCATTACGATTGCCGATAACGGTAGCGGCATGGACGAAAACGGTTTAGTCCAGTATTTTAACATTGGCTCTTCTTTTAAAAAGGGTCATGACCAGAGCTCAGTATTCGGCAGGCAGAGAATCGGCGAGTTCGGCATCGGCAAGTTCGCGGTTCTGTCGAGCTGCAAGGTATTCATCGTGGAAACCCAACAAGCAGAATTCCGAGCGCAACTGGTCTTTGACAAGGAGACTTGGTCGCGGCACCATGATTGGCATGTCAACATAGACATATTTCCAAAAGACACAAACCGGGGCAATGGCACTACTATCATCCTGCGCAATATTGACGGCCAGTTCCAACTGCCGAAAATTCGCCGTTATTTGACTGAACGTACGCCAATCAACGCGCCTAATTTCTGTATATTTTTGAATGGAGAAAAGGTTACAGCTGATATTACTGTGGGCAGACAACTGCCTTTTCATCACCTTATTCAATACGGCATTATTATCGGACAAATTGTTATAACCCCGGCCAACTATAGAAGCGAAAAAATGGGAATCGCGGTGCTAGTGAAAGGAGTATTGATCAGGTACGAAACTTTCGGCTTGGAAACTTCGCGCAAGTGGGGCGTAGCTCGAATTACCGGCAAAGTCAGCGCTGATTTTTTGCCTATTACCAGCAACCGCGACGATTTTTTGCGGGATTCGCCAGAATTTATCGCCTTTACCGAGTTGATGAAAAAAGAAATTGTCAAAGCGTTGCATCTAGTACGGCAGGAAGGCGATGCCAAAGCTAATGCCCAAGCCGCCAAGGTATTAAAAGAGGCACTACTTAAAATAGGAAAAGCCATGAAAAATTTTAAACATGCTTTCCCTCCGGCCCAAGTGCCGATGGGCGAAGCCGCGCCGCCAGGATTATCTAAAACCGGCCCGGGTTACGAAATTTCTAAAGCAGAATTCGTGGATTTTCAAACTAACTTGGATCCGGAAATTCAAAAACGCCTGCAAGAAAATAAAAAAAAGAAGAAAAGCCGTGGCCGACCAAGTGCCATTTTGGGCAACAAATCCATAGTGCGTACGCTTAAGGTTGCCAATTTGGACATTGCCGTGCGTCTGGAACATTTGGGCGGGGACGACGAGTCTATGATCGCCGGTGGCGTAATTTACATCAACCTCGACCATCCGCTCTATCGCACCTACCAGAAAAATGACGACCAACTTACTCAGCACATTGCCAGAATTTTAACTAAAGAACTTACCCTCCAAACCGGGATCAAAGATGCCGAACAAGCGTTTGCTTTACAAGCCGGACTGCTAGCCGACGCGCTTAAAGACAAAGGCGCATAACTAAAAAAAAGAACCGTAGGGAAGAAACCTGACGGTTATGTTCATTTAAGTCGCAACTGTGACCAATTCGTCTTAAAGTGAACGTACTCTTGGGACCTTTTTAAAACGCATGATCCCGTTATGGGTTTATTTAAACGATCTCTACGTTTCTTTGCGAAACGTCACTTGGGCTTTTATACCCGACCCAGCTAAACTGAGTTTAAAAAAATCGAGCAAAAAATGAGCATCTGAGCACCACACCGACGCATGAACTTAACTAACAATTTGTTTTTAATACTGGTAATTACATCCGACCATGGCAATACTTAAGAACGGATCTCTTGCCGTAAAAAATGTGTCGAAATATTCCACAAATTGTAGGTATGAATCCTCCGGAAAAAGAAAACCTTCGAATTCAAACGGCCCATCTACGCCGCGCCTCGTCACTAAACGCAGAATATTGGTTTTTCCGTCGCCAGACTTGCTTCTGAGCACTTTTTCTGATATCGGAAATCCACATTCATGCAAACGATCTTTGCGCGACAACATCTCACATAATGAGTCGAATCGTCTTTCCTCCCATTCCTTATTCAAATTAAAGGAAAATTCAAGAAAGAAATCATCGAGTGTAAAATGAACGCTCATTTTATGTGATTCCTCAAAGGGCAACAGGCAATCGTACGGAGTACCGTAACGTACGTCACCATAATGGTAACGATTACATTCATACTCATAGTCTACGACCACAGTATGAAATTGCTCTGCTTTGAGCGTCTGTTGCGTAAGTTGCTCGAATATCTCGGCATCCATACCGCTCACGGCATCGTGCCTGCGGCATACTCGCCTAAAAAGATTCAATGCGCTAGGCTCTTCAATATAAAACTTGCAATAAGAGCCATAATCTAACTCCTCATAGCTGTCCTGCCAGATACCGCTCGTGCTTTCCAAAAATGGAACAACATGAGCGACCCCTTTTCCACTAAACCTTACTTCTCGATCCTTTAAATCACGCGCTTCTTTAACTGCAAACATCTTTCTTCCTCCTTAAAAGAGGTTACAAACTAGAAAATTGACAACAATAGGCAAAGGATAACATAAATTTTCTATCCTGTCAAGCCCAAACCCAACAAAATACCCGCAGAACGCGGGTTTTGTCGTAATTATTGCGTCAATTTGAATCAAAATAACTCGTTTATAACTCCTTTAAAGTCACTTGGCCGTCTTCCAGCCAGGCAAACATAATTCCAACTTTTAGATCCGGAAACGAAGCGCCGACAATCATTTTCGCTTGTTTAAGCTGTTCGGTGTGGAACTTTAGCTCTTCGGATTTTGATTGAAAACTGGCCGAACCGCCATAAGCGCCGCAATCAAGGTGATTGATCAAAATCACGGCATTAATATGATGTAATCTCCGGGCGATTTCGATGTTCTCCAAAATCCAGTCGCGCACTGCCGGCTTCTCCGAGGAAATCAAATACTTAACCGCGCCGGCATCAGCCTTTAAATCAAAAGTTTTGATGCCCCGCAATTTTAACTGTTCCACTACTTGCTCATGGAACCGAAAATCCATGCACATTAAAACCAAAACTTGGGAGTTGTGCGATGATTGATCAGACATAAAAATATATTATAAATGACGTTGCGTTCGCTTTTTGCGGGCGACCCGAATGCGGGTCAGCGACCGCTCCAGTAGCGCCGCCGCTTCCGCAAACTTAACATCATCACGTTTAACGTTATCCATCAAATCCTTGGCTCGCTTAAGCGCCTCTTCAGCCCGCTTAACGTCGATCTCTTCTACATGTTCGGCCGCGTCGGCTAAAACCACCACTTCGCTCTTGGGCCGGACTTCAACAAACCCGCCGGTAACAACATACGGCGTCGTCACTCCAGCAACTTTTATTTGCATCTCTCCGGGAACTAAATTAGCGACGAGCGGTATATGCCCGGGTAAAATTGTAATTTCTCCCATTTCCGTGGTTAAAGTAACGCTGTCAACCGGCGCTTGATAAACCGTCCGTTCCGGTGTTGTAATTTGAAAATTTATTTTGGACATAACTATTTGACCTCATCAATGCCGCCTTTTAAATAAAACGCCTGCTCCGGCTTGTCGTCATGGCGCCCCTCTAAAATTTCTTTAAAGCCACGAACGGTGTCTTTAAGCGGCACATATTTTCCAGGCGTATTAGTAAAGGCTTCAGCCACAAAAAAGGGCTGGGATAAAAACCGCTGTATCCGGCGCGCCCGGCCGACCGCCAATTTATCGTCATCAGATAATTCTTCCATCCCCAGAATCGCGATAATATCCTGCAAATCTTTGTAACGCTGTAAAACTTTCTGCACGCCGCGGGCGACCTCGTAATGTTCGTTGCCGACGATGTTCGGATCCAAAATCGTGGAGGTAGAATCCAGCGGATCAACTGCCGGATAGATGCCAAGCTCAGCTAAAGACCGCGTTAAAACGATCGTTGAATCAAGATGCGAAAAAGTTGTCGCCGGCGCCGGATCTGTTAAATCATCAGCCGGCACATAAACCGCTTGAACTGATGTAATTGATCCTTTATCAGTGGAGGTGATGCGTTCCTGGAGTTCGCCCATTTCGCTGGACAACGTTGGTTGATAACCGACAGCCGAGGGAATCCGGCCAAGCAACGCTGATACCTCACTGCCGGCTTGGGTAAAACGAAAAATGTTATCGATAAAAAGCAAAACGTCGGTCTTTTCCTCGTCGCGGAAATACTCAGCTAAAGTTAGTGCGGTTAAACCGACGCGGGCGCGGGCGCCTGGCGGTTCGTTCATTTGGCCAAACACGAGTGACGTTTTTGCTAAAACGCCAGACTCCTTCATGTCGTAATAAAGATCATTGCCTTCGCGCGTGCGCTCGCCGACGCCGCCAAAAACCGAGAACCCGCCATGCTCTTGGGCGATGTTGCGAATCAATTCTTGAATCACGACTGTCTTGCCAACACCGGCGCCGCCGAACAGCCCAACCTTGCCGCCTTTGATGATCGGCGCGATCAGGTCGATGACTTTGATGCCGGTTTCTAAAATTTCCGTTTTAGTTGATTGCTCGGTAAAAGTCGGTGCTGGCCGATGAATGGGCAGACGCACTGCCGCTTTCACCGGTTCGCCTTCGTCCAAAGGCTCGCCCAGTAAATTAACCATCCGGCCCAGAGTCGATCGGCCCACTGGCACGGTAATTGGCGAGGCCAAATCAACCACTTCGCTTCCGCGTTTTAAACCATCAGTCGCGCCCATGGCCACGGTTCGCACGGCATTGCCGCCTAAGTGAGTCGCCACCTCTAAAACCAGCCGTTCGCCAGCAACCATCACTTCTAAAGCATTATAAATAGCCGGAAGTTTAGTCGGGAATTCCACATCCACCACCGGGCCGATGACTTGGGTAACGTGACCGACGTTAGCAGTTTTTGTATCAATTTGTAAGTTATTTTTGTCCATAGATTCTTGATATAATTTTTAATTCTTAATTTTTAATTTTTATTAAATTTTTAATGAATTAATTTCCAATGTTTAAACATTTTAGAATTGATTAGAAATTGAAAATTAGAAATTGAAAATTTTTACGTTACCGCCAGCCGGCCGGCCGAGATTTCACAAATTTCCTTGGTGATTGAGGCTTGGCGCATTTGGTTATATTCCAAAGTTAAATCAGAAATAATGTCAGCCGCCGCGTCTGTCGCCGTCTTCATCGCCATCATCCGCGCCGAATGCTCAGAAGCATTGCTTTCCAACAAGGCTTGATACAACTGCAGTTCCAGCAATCGGGGCAAAAGTATTTCCAAAACCCGACCAGGCCGCGGCTCAAACTGATATTCAAAATTTTGATCAAAAAAATCCAACTGAGCGATCGGCGCCTCGACTTCGACTCGCCCTAAATTATCGGTCCGCGATATCTCCCATAACTCCTTTAGACTGGGAAACGGCAACAACTGCTTAA
>MHJY01000021.1 GCA_001818235.1 Candidatus Jacksonbacteria bacterium RIFOXYB2_FULL_44_15
TTATCCGAGGCCGACCCTTTAAATAAGACAAGCGTTTTAACTTTTTTAGCGATCGTCCGGGCCAGTTCAGTAAAATCAAGTTTTTTATCTTCTCCGCCGGCGATCAAGATGATTTTTTTCCCGCTTAATTTATCAATCGCGTAAATAGTTGCTTCCGGCTGGGTGGCGCAGGTGTCATTAATGTAGGTAATACCGTTAATTATGCCGAGATGCTCCAGTCGGCCGTTGAGCCCGGGAAAAGATTTAATCGCTTTTTCCATCGGCCTGGCCGGTATTTTTAAATAGCGACAGACGCTTTTAACTGCCGACAGATTATTGGGATGAATCAAACTGAGAGAGCCGTCTTTGCCGGATGCGCCATACCAAACTATTTTTGCTTTGATACTCGGGCTGGCGCCGATTTGGCGAAGTCGCGGGTCAGCAGAATTCAAAAATAAGGCGTCTTTATTGGTTTGATATTTATAAATCAATTTTTTGGCTTGGACATAAGCGGCAAAATTTTGATAACGGTTTAAATGATCAGGTAAAATATTCGTAATCAAAGCCAATTTTGGCGATAAACGATGCTCCCCCAGTGATTCAAGTTGCCAGGAAGAGAGTTCTAAGATTATAAATTTCCAATTTTCCCCGCCTGCAATCGCCTGCAGCTCAAGCTGTTGGCGGGCAGGAATTTCTAATTTCCAATTTTTGCTATTGATTTTGACAAAGTTAAGCGGAGATTTGCAGATATTCCCAGCTAGAAGCGTCTGTTGACCGCATTTTGTCAAAACATGATGCAGTAAAGCGGCGGTCGTTGATTTGCCTTTGGTGCCAGTGATGCCGATAACCGGAAAATTTTTAATTTCTAATTCCTGCCTGCCGGCGAGGCAGGTCAAATTTCTAAGTAAGTTTAAAAAAAAGCTAATATCCGTATGAACCGGAATATTATTTTTTCTGGCCAATTGCAAAAGCGGAGCATCGTTTTGCACCGCTGGATTTCTGATAATCAAATCAGCATCACTAAAGTCGCTGGCCCGATGCCGGCCTAAAACATATTCAATATTTTTAAATTTGCGCAATTTTTCTAAAGACAAAGCCAAGTCATCAGCGCTTTTTAAGTCGGTGGCGATAACCGTTGCTCCGCTTTTAGCAAAAAAAGCGGCGGTTGCCACTCCCCCGCCGTGCAGGCCTAGACCCATCACCACCACTTTTTGGCCGGTCGTAGGCAGAAATTGTTTTTTAATTTTTTTACTCATTGCTTTAAAACATATTATAGCGTTCGATCCATTAAAATCAATATTAATCCGATCATTGAGGCAATCATGGAAATCATCCAAAAGCGCATTACGATTTTAGATTCAGACCAACCCTTGGCTTCTAAATGATGGTGCAACGGGCTGGAAAGAAAAACTTTTTTTCCGCGAAACTTTTTTGACCAAAGTTGAATGATTACCGAACCGGCCTCGGCCACCAAAACTACCCCGATCACCGGCAGAACCAAGCTGGCTTTTAAATAAACAGCGATGATGGCCAGCGCCGTGCCCAAAGACATACTGCCAGTATCGCCCATAAAGAATTTTGCCGGCGGAACGTTAAACCAGAGGAAAGCGATTAAAGCCCCGGCGATAACGGCGCAGAGCGCCGCCAGGTCGTATTTTTGAGCGGCAAAAGCAATGGCGCCGAACGCCGCGAAATTGGTTAGGAGCACTCCCCCGGCCAAGCCGTCGAGGCCGTCGGTTTCGTTGACCGCGAAAGATGTGCCGACTGTTACCAGCACAAAGAAAGGTATAAACAGCCAGCCTAACCGCAAGTCGCCGTCAAATGGCAAGTGAATTATATCCCAATCCAATTTGTAATAAAACCATAATGCCCCCCATAAAGCGATTAAAATATACAAGAATATTTTATAGCGAAATTTAACGCCGTACTGATGCCCGCCAAAGCCTAGGAGAGACAGAAAGTCGTCCACCAATCCAACCATGGCCGCGGTTACTAAAGCGCCTAACGGCAATAAGGTTTCTTGCCGATTTAAAAAATTTAAATGGTCGAAGATCGGGTTGCCGCTGATTTTTGCCAAAAGAGCCAAAAGCACGGCGAGGATCAAAGTGGTCCCCCAAATAACTATGCCGCCCATGGTCGGCGTACCGGCCTTGTGCCGGTGCAAATTAAAATATAACGGTGTTTCTTTTTGACGAATTTTTTTACCTAATTTATAATGAGAGAGGACACGGTTTAAAAGTGGAGTCAGCGCTAAGGCAACTAAACAAGAGATCGTCGCCAGCGCAAAAATTTTGATTATCAAAAGGGAGGTCATTTTTATTTAATAATAGTTAACTGCCAAGGATATTTCCGAAAGCAGCAATATGATTTGAGCGATAATTGCCGCTACCACCAGAAAGTAAACTAACAGCCGTTCCTCTGCAAAAATTTTCGCCAGTAAATGGTTACTGCCCAGGATAATCAAACCCAGTAGCGGATAGGTAAAAAGCTTAATCTTGTAATCTAATAGATCTGGGCCGAAATAAATGGTATAATGAAGGGGAACCAAATCAGTGGCCCCGCGGTAAGTCCACCAGGTGTACACCCACAGCAATCCATTAAATATGCACGCCGCCAAGAGGGGCGCTTTCCATAGATTAAATTTGAGTTTAATAAGTTGCATATTTACTTTAATGATAACCTATAAATTAACCAAAAGTCAATTCAATAGTTAACGTTAATATGTATACTGTCCCGCAAATTCAAAAAGTTATCGTCAAAGAAGGTCTGCTGAACGCTAAAGACTATGCCAAATACGTCGAAGAAGCTGAGGCTAAAGGCGAGCAGATAATTGATTATTTAGTGAGCAAGGAAGTAGTCGGCGAAGAAGCGATTTATCAATTAATGGCCCAATCAATCGGCCGGCCGTTTATTAATCTTAAGGACCGCAATATCCGGCAGGATATTCTTTTTTTGATACCCGAACCCATCGCCAAAACGCATGATATTTTGGCTTATGAAAAAACGACTGACGGGATTTTAAAAGTGGCGGCGGTTGACCCTGACGATATTCAGACTTTTGAATTTATCGAAAAGAAAACCGGCTGTCCTCTGGAAATAAATTTAACCAGCCCGGCTTCGATTTCCCAGGCGTTAAGATTATATCACCAAAGCTTGGAAATTGAATTTAAAAATTTAAGCAAGAGCACTTGGCAAGTCGAAAGCGTCGACGGCGAAGACGGTGATAAGCAGTTGCAGAAGCTGGCGACTGATTTGCCGGTGGTGCGCTTGGTCAATTCCCTTTTGGAGTACGCCATTTTCGAAGGGGCATCTGATATTCACATTGAACCGCAGGAGAAGGAGGTAATCGTCCGTTATCGGATTGACGGCATTTTGCGCCCGGTGATGACCTTGCCTAAAACAGTGTTGTCCGGAATTATTGCGCGGATTAAAATTTTGGCGAACTTAAAATTGGACGAGCATCGCCTGCCCCAAGACGGCCGTTTTAAAATCGAAGACGAGAATTACAAAATTTCTTTTCGCGTTTCCACCATTCCGGTATTCGACGGCGAAAAAATCGTGATGCGGCTTTTGGATGAGGGCAATAAATTGTTGAAGCTGGAAGATTTGGGTTTTCGCGATAAAGATTTTAAGAAAATTTTAGTTGGGATCGACAAACCATACGGCATGATTTTAGTGACCGGCCCGACCGGTTCCGGCAAAACTACAACTTTATACGCGATTTTAAGCCGCTTAAACACCTCGGAGGTTAATATCGCCACTGTTGAGGATCCGATTGAATACCGGATGGAGCACGTTAATCAAAGCCAGGTCAATCCCAAGATTAAATTTACTTTCGCCATTGGCCTGCGGGCGCTATTGCGGCAGGATCCGGACATTATAATGGTTGGAGAAATTCGCGATCAGGAAACCGCCGAAATCGCCATTCATTCGGCCATGACCGGCCACAAAGTTTTGTCGACCCTGCACACCAACGACGCGCCAGGCACTCTGCCGCGGCTGTTGGATATGGGAGTTGTGTCTTTTTTAATCGCCTCGACCGTAAACGTGGTGGTGGGTCAGCGCTTGGTGCGAAAAATTTGCCAGCACTGCATCATGAGCTATAAATTGGACAAAAAAGCGATCGAGTCTTTATCTGATCAGGTGGATGTTAATTTTTTTCTAAAAGTATTACAGCAGGAAGGAGTAATCGAAAGCGGGCAGAAGAGTTTGGGCACGCTTTTGTTTTTTAAAGGCAAGGGGTGTAAAAAGTGCAATAACACGGGTTATAAAGGCCGGTTGGGTATTTACGAAGTGTTGGAGGTAACCCCGGAAATACAAACTTTAATTATGAACAAGGCGACGGCCGCGGAGTTGCGTTTGGCCGCGCGTAAGCAAGGGATGAGTGTCATGCTGGAAGACGGCTTAATTAAAGCCAAAAATGGAATTACGACGATCGAAGAAGTTTTGCGTGTAACTAAAGAATAACAAACTGCTATGCTTAGCGATTTTTTGCGTCAAGCTAATCAAATGCTGGTGTCGATTAAGATTACCGACAAACTTTTTTTTACCAAAAATCTTAATTTGATGATCAGAAGCGGAATTCCGCTGATGCAGGCGCTGGATTCGCTGGCTTTGCAAACAGATAACATTAAATTCCAGGAAATTTTGCGCGCCATTGCGGCTAACATTAAAACGGGCAAATCATTTTCCGACTCTTTGGAAAAATTTCCCAAGGTCTTTTCGGAAATATTCGTTAATATGATCCGCGCCGGCGAAGAATCCGGCAAGCTGGAAGAAGTTTTATATACTTTGGGCAATCAGTTGTACAAAGATAATGATTTGCGGTCAAAAGTCAAAGGAGCGCTGGCGTACCCGGTCGTGGTTTTATCGGCGATGGTTTTGATTGTGACTGGTTTGGTTGTTTTTATTATCCCGCGCTTAACGGATATGTTTCTGCAAGCTGGGATGGATTTGCCGCTACCGACTCGCATATTAATCGGCACCAGTAATTTTCTTATCCATTATTCATATGTAGTGATCGCCGCGGTGGTAATAACGGTGGTCTTTTTTTTACGCTTTCGCCAGACAATGTCCGGCAAGAGGATTTTGCATAAAATTTTGCTAAAGATGCCGGTGATCAGTAAACTGGCAATGAAGGTTAATTTGGCGCGGTTTTCCCGGACGCTTTCTTCTTTGCTTAAAACCGACATTCCGGTCGTGCGGTCGTTCTTAATCGCGTCTAAAGTCTTGGGTAATATTTATTACAGCACAGCGCTGGCCCAAGTCTCCGAGGAATTAAAAACCGGCTCCAGCATTCATAAGGCCTTAAAAGAACATGGCCAGATTTTTCCGCCGACAATTATTCAGATGGTGGCGGTGGGAGAAGAAACCGGCACGCTGGATGAGATATTGGAGGAGATCGCCAAATTTTACGAAGAAGATTTGGATAATACTTTAAAAAATTTGCCGTCGCTGGTTGAGCCGATTTTAATTTTACTGCTGGGCGTTGTAGTGGGAGGCGTCGCCGTGGCTATTATGTTGCCGATTTATTCGCTGTCGCAAGCGGCCGGGTAAAAAAACCAATTTTTAAATGTGCCTTTGTAATCTGTTTGACCGCGCTGAATCATGATAACAGAATAAAAGTGTCATTCAAAAGATGAAATTTTTTTTGTCAAAGAAAATTCAAGTGGCTAAAAATGATTTCGGGTTTACCATAGTGGAGATTTTAGTTGTCATGGCAGTTCTATTAATTTTAAGTTTTTCCGGCATTTTTACGTATCAGGCGATGGAAGAGCGCATGAATATTGATACTGCGACAGAGAGTTTAATAAGCGTTATTCAACTTGCCCGTAGCAAAACCATAGCTTCAGAAAATGCCGCCGCTTACGGGGTTTATTTTGAAAGTGACAAGTATGTATTATTTAAAGGGGATGCTTACGATCCGGCGGCCTTGGATAATGTGGTGCATTTACTGCCGGCCGGTGTGGAAATTTATGATATCAGCCTGGCGGGCGGCCCGGAAGCTTTGTTTAAAAGGTTATCTGGCGGCACTGATAATGTCGGTAATGTCAGTTTACGGCTGATAAATCATCCAACTACAACTGCCCAGGTTAATGTACTAGCCTCAGGTGAAGTTGGTTTGCCTGGCATGATGGTTTTAAGCGAGAGTGAGTTGACTGATTCGCGTCATCTACACCTTGATTTGGGTTGGAGTATCCAGACCGCCAGTACCATGACTTTTACTTTTTTGAACCCATCGAATCCTGATTTTGTGCAAAATATTGATATGACTAATTATTTTAACGTTGGCCAAACAGAATTCAGTTGGTCTGGGACAACTTTGGTCGGCGGCAAAAATCAAAGCCTCAAGGTTCATACGCATGTCCTTGACGGCGGGGATACGTTATTGTGCGTTCACCGCGACCGCCGGCTTAACAATAAAGCTGTAAACATCGAAATTGACGGGAAAGGCATCGTTTCGTATGTAAGCGCAGGTACGCCGACTGTCGGCATATTTGGCGGGGTGATGCAAGTTCAATAAATAATTAATTCAATGTTTGTCAAACGATCATTTTTACCAAAAGGGTTTAGTTTACTAGAAGTCGTCGTCATGATTGCCATTTTTTTAATATTTTTTGTAACGATTGATGCAGTCTTGGTTTTTTCGATATCAACTCAAAAAGCCGCGGCCAGAGAAATCGAAGCCGCCTATTTGGCGCAGGAAGCGATGGAGGCGATTAAAAACGTTCGTAACCAAAGCTGGACTACCGGCATTGCCGCTTTAACTAAAGAAACGGCTTATTATCCGGTTTTGGTTGGCGTTTCGTGGACGCTCTCGCCGGTCGATCCAGGGCTAATCAACGGGCGTTATACGCGTAGCGTTGTTATGTCTGCGGCTTATCGTAATCCAAGTAATAATCTTAGCTCTTCTGGGGTGGAAGATGCCCTGACTCGTTTGGCGACAGTAAGGGTAAGTTGGTTAGAACGCGGGGCGGCGACGAAAGAGGTAGTAATCAAAAGTTACGTGACAAATTTTTTAGCCAATTAATTTTTTTTTATCATTTAAGCTTATGAAGTGCGAAAGGAATAATCAAGGATTAACAATTATTGGATTGCTTGTTTATATCGGGTTGGTAGCCATTGTGATGACTATTTTTACCACTTTTCTTGTTCGGCTGGTTCGCTTAAATTTTTCCAATCAGGCGGCAAAAGATGTACTAAGCACCAGCCAGAGGGTTCTTTCCATAATCACTCAAGAGATTTTAGCGGCGACGAGCGTTTATGCGCCTACCTGCAGATTTGACGCAAGTTTTGGCCAGCTGTCGCTTGAGACGACTAAAGACGCGCCAACCGGAGAGAATTCAACTTATGTTGATTTTTTTGTTGATGGCGAGCGGCTATATCTTAAGCGGGAAGGGCAAAATCAAATTTTGCTGACCGCAGAGCGGGTGCGGGTTAAAGATTTAGTTTTTAAGTATTTAGATTCTGCCACGCCTCAAACCATTTGGGTAAGTTTGACTACAGTTTACGATTCCCCTGCTCCGGAAATTCAAACGGCGAGTGAGTTAAGTTTAACGACTTCAGTATCTTTACGGTCTTATTAATCATGACTAAAGTAAAGAAAAATTATTGCCAGTCAGGCATCGCTTCAGTGGCGATGGTTTTGGTAATTATGTCGATTGCCATGTTGGTGGTGGCGAGTAAAAGTTTTGTAACTGTCAACAGCGAAAAAATTAAGCGCAACGTCCTTCGTTCCTTAGAGAGTTACTATAATGCCGAGTCTGGGATAGAGGATGCGTTACTGCGAATTACTAATTCCGGTTATACTTACGGCGCCAGTAATACGTTTAATTTAAACGGCGGCACAGTCGTTACCACCGTTTCTCAAAGCGGGCGGGTTAGGACCGTGGTGGCCGAGGGGAAAATAGGCACTGCCGTGAGGAAGGTGGAGGTGAGCCTGTCCACGCGAAACAGCGGGTCAGGATCTTTTAAATACGGCGCTCAAATCGGCGCCGGCGGTCTAACCATGCGCAATAACAGCAAAATTATCGGTAATGTTTATTCGGCCGGCAACATCTTGGCGATCAATTCGCCAGAAATTACCGGCGATGCTTGGGTGGCCGGCGCTAATTCTATTCAAGATTTTGATAGTATCGGCATTGGCGTCGATGTCCATGCTAATACGATTAAAAAATGCGTTATCGGGCGTGATGCTTATTATCAAAATATTTCCGGCAGTACTGTTGTTGGCACTTCCTACCCTGCTAGCCCCGATCCCCCGGTAGAAGCTTTGCCCATAACTTTAACGCAGATTAATAACTGGAAAATCGAAGCCGAAACTGGCGGCGAATTGGCTGGATATCTTTTGGATAGTTCGGAAAAAGGATTTCTGGGCCCAAAAAAAATAGCCGGCGATATGAATATTATTAATAGCGCGGTTTTAACGCTGACCGGCACGGTCTGGGTTACCGGTAATGTTAATTTTGCAAATAACGCGGCAATGCAACTTAGCCCTTTATATGGCGATGCGAGCGGGGTTTTAATCGCGGATGGAGTCATTACCGTTAACAATAATTTTTATATTTGCGGCTCAGAAGGTTTTAACGGCGCTACCTGCAACGCGCCGACCGAAAGTTTTATTTTAGTGCTCTCGACTAATGTCGGCGCTTCGGCGATTTTGATGCAAAATGGGACCGCCTTAAGAGCGGTAATGTATACCAGTAATGGCACTTTAGCGCTTGAAAATAATGTTCGCGTGGTGGAAGCGACCGCTTACGCGATGACCATTAAAAATAACGTTCAGGTAATTTACGACAGCGGTTTAATTAATTTGCAGTTTAGCGCCGGACCGGGCGGTACATGGGATATCAGAACTTGGAAAGAGATTGAGTAAACTAGGCATTGTTATAAAAAAATCATGGTTAAGCGACAAAACGTGGGTTTTACTTTAATCGAGGTGCTGGTGGCGGTGGCGGTTATGTCGGTGATCGCCATAGCGTTTTTTGGTTTATTTAATCAGGTTTTAAAATTTGTTCAGATCAAGAGAATCCGGATGCAGGCGGCGATGTTGGGGACCGAACAAATGGAGTTGATTCGCAATTTAAAATATTCTGACGTTGGCACTGTCGCCGGCATCCCGGCAGGGGTGATACCGCAAACCCAGAACTTGAGTCGCGGTGGCGTTAATTATACGGTAAGCGCGGACGTGCGTTATATCGACGATCCGTTTGACGGTCTGTTGGGCGGCGAACCTGACGATTTGTTGAATATTGATTACAAACAAGCTAAAATAACCACTGCTTGGCAAACGCGTTGGGGTCTCGGTTCGATGTTTTTTTTATCCAGCATAGCGCCGGAAGGTTTGGAAAGCGCTTCCGGCGGAGGCACTCTTAAATTGCATGTAATGAATGCCAGCGGCGGTGCCATGCCGCAGGCGCTGGTGGATATTATTAATCCTGATGCCGGAGTCAACTTGATTGATTATTTAACGAATGATAATGGATTGATTCTCTTACCGGGTGCGCCGGCTGGTTTGGGCGTTTATCAAATCACTGTCGATAAGCTAGGCGGCTATTCCGGCGCCCGGACTTACGGCTTGGACGATCCTGCTGGAAATATCTTGCCGGCGCCGGCGCACCTCGCAGTGTCGTTGGGAAATACCGCTGAGGCAACCTTTGGCATTGATTTGACCGGTACTCTGAACGTGCGCTCGGCCATGTATAATCCATTTGGCGTGCCCACTCCGGTGAGCGCTGATTATTCAATTTTTGGCGCGAAGACGATTGGCGAACTCGCCGACGGCTCGGTTATATACAAAAACATTTACAACGGTCGAACCGACAATCTCGGGCAAGTAGCGTTAATTGATTTGGAATGGGACAGTTATACAATTGATTTTCATCCGGGCGCGACAGCGGGGTTTAATATTATGCAATATAGTCCGCCTGATAATCCGATTACCGTGCTTCCAAGCGCGGCCACCAGTTCGTTTGTGATATTCTATTCTCCTTACTCGGCGTATTCCTTACTGGTGACGCTTAAAGATCAAAGTGAGGTGCCGTTGATCGGGGTGAATGTTACGCTGGCGCGCTTGGCGGCGACATACAGCGCGACTCTTTTGACAGGCATTACCGGACAAACTTTTTTTCCGGATTTACAGAGCGCGACTTATGGTTTATCCGTCATCAACCCTGGTTATTTAAATATTGATTCAGTTATTGATGTTGACGGCAATAAAGAAGAACCTTTAACGATGATGCCAGACCTTTAAGTATGTTTAAGACATTTAAAATTTTTTCGCCAAAGGGATTTACTGTTTTTGAGATGCTGGTGGTGATAGGACTTATGTTGTTGGTAGTCGGAGCGGCGTATGGATTGTACGTGGCTGGATTTAAGGATCAATTTTTTATTCGGGAGCAAAATGACGCGATAGAAGAGGCTCGCCGTGGAATGCTTTCAATAATTTATGAAGCGCGCGAAGCGACTAACGCTGACAATGGCGCTTATCCGCTTGAACTGGCACAAAATTATTCTTTTGTTTTTTACGGCGATATTGATCGTGACTCTTTAACTGAGCGGGTCCGTTACTTCTTAAATGGTACGGATTTAAATAAGGGCGTAACTAATCCAACCGGGTTTCCGATAGTTTATAATCCAGCAAACGAGGTGGTAACCCGGGTAGCGGCGTATATTGTAAACCAATTAGAGGTTCAGCCGATATTTTATTATTATAACGGAAATTATCCGGGTGACGTAATAACCAATCCTTTGACTACGCCGGTTAATTTGCAGGCGGTACGGGCAGTGGGCATAAAATTGCTGGTCAATGTTGATCATGATCACGCGCCGGAAAACGTCGAATTAGATTCTTTCGTGCAAATTCGTAATCTAAAAGATAACCTATAAAATTAATCTCACAATTTTTTAAAAAATTTTTGGTTGCCCGGGAAAAAGGTGCTATACTTATAGTATCAATGATTTTTTTGACTGTGTTAAGTATTTTAGGATTTGCTTTGGCTGATATGCTGGTTGCCCAGAATCGCTTAAGCGAAGTTAAGATTGCCCAGGAATACGCTTTTCAAATCGCCGAATCAGGACTTAATTTCGCGCGTTGGCGCTTGGCGCATGACGAAGCCAATTATGCTTCGGCAACTCAGACACTGTTCGACCCGACCGGCGGTCCGATCGGCACTTACCAACTGGAATTTACTCCTCCCGGCGCCGGAAGTACGGTGGTTGAAATTCGATCAACCGGCTGGTACCAAAATAAAATCAATTATACGCGCACGTTAGAAGCGCGTTACGGCCGCAAAGCGTTTACTTTTTACTCTTTTCTTTTCGATTCGCCGGTTTGGTTTGGCGGCGACGCGGTTGACGGCCGCGCTCATTCTAACGAAGGCCTGCGGATGGATTCGACCGGTAATTCTGAAGTCACCTCGCGACGGGCGACTTATACTTGCACCGCTATCCATGCCTGCAACCCGTCGGCGACGCGGCCAGGTGTTTGGGGTGTGGGCGGGAACCAGAACTTGTGGGATTTTCCGACGAGCAATGTTGATTTCGCGTACGTTACCTCGAATTTAAACGATCTTCAATATAAGGCGGTGACTGAAGGGGTGGGCTTGTTTTTACCGAGCGCTGGAGCGCCTAATGGGTATGATTTAAATTTTTTGGCGGATGGTAATGTGGAAATTTACCAAGTTACAGCTTTAAATTATAATTTGACGCGCGGCCGGTGGGAAGGCCCAGTTTGGAAAACATACAGTAATCCGCTGGATATTTCCGGTGAGACGCAGATTGCTCTTTATACTTTGGAGCCGAACGATTTAATATTTGCCGAAACTAATTTGTGGGTCAGGGGCGAAGTTAACGGTCGAGTAACGGTGGTGGCCGCCAATCTGCCGGATGTCGCGGCCACTAATCGGGATATTATGCTCGGTTCGAATAACAGCGAGATAAGATACAGCAATTACGACGGCAGTTGCGTGCTCGGCTTAATCGCCCAACGAAATATTCTTATTACTTATTTTGTGCTAAACAATATGCGACTGGACGCCGTTTTGATGGCGCAGAAAGGTTTGATCGGCCGAGATTACTATTCATCGGGAGCGCGCCGCATCAGAAATTCCATCACCACTTATGGTTCAATGATTAGTAAAGATTTTTCTGATCCTGAGTTCCGCTGGGTCAATGGCGCCGGAGCGACGGTCAGCGGATTTAACACCAACGTCACTACCTATGATCATCATCTAGTTTATTATCCCCCGCCTTATTTTCCGGTGATGGGTGATTACGATTTTATTTCCTGGGAAGAAAAGGAAAAGGGGCAGTTGTAGAAATATCATAATTTATGTTTCTTTTTAGACGTCGATCATCATTAAATTTAGATATTAGTGATCTCTCGCTGAAAGCCGGTAAACTATCCAAACGCGGCAATGATTTTTATTTGGATAAAATAAAATCAGTGCCTGTGCCGGCTGGTTACATGGAACGCGGCCGTGTTTTAAAACGGCCGGAGGTGGCCGAACTGATGCGCGGGCTTTTGCAATCAGTGGCCGGTGATCATCGCCGGCAGAGCATCGTGAATACCGTTTTGCCTGATACCGATACATTCGTCAAATTAATTAAAGTCGAACGCGGCGCGACTGATGCTAATTTGAACGATAATATTTACAAAGAAGTCGCCCATCACATCCCCTACAATATCGACGAGATATACCTTGACTGGCAGAAGATTCCCGGGCTGGCGACGAAAGATACGGAGCAGGTTTTGGTCGGCGTCTGTCCTAAGGAAATTGTCGACGAATACATTAAAGTGATTCACTTGGCTGGTTTTGTCCCCCAGTCTTTCGAAGTCGAGGCGCTCGCGATAACGCGCAGTTTATTTAATTGGCGTGCGAGCAGAAAAAAAAGTTTGGCTAATCGCAACGTGATAATTATTGATTTGGGCGCGGCGCGGTCAAGTTTGATTTTTTGGCGCGAGCAGGGTTTCTA
This sequence comes from Candidatus Jacksonbacteria bacterium RIFOXYB2_FULL_44_15, assembly GCA_001818235.1. Taxonomy (GTDB): domain Bacteria; phylum Patescibacteriota; class Patescibacteriia; order UBA9629; family UBA9629; genus UBA9629. The sequence goes on from MHJY01000021.1 coordinate 12,955, forward strand.
CAACAGCGATACGATCGAATTTTCAGTGAGCGTGCCGCTTTCCGGCATGCAGATAAATAAATTAATTGAGCAAAAGTTGTTGGTGACTGCCCTGCAGGCAGAGCAGTTTAAAATAAAATGCGGCTTAAGCGACGCTCCGGAGTGCCAGGGGGTGCTTTTGCAATT
>MHJY01000022.1 GCA_001818235.1 Candidatus Jacksonbacteria bacterium RIFOXYB2_FULL_44_15
GAGGTAAAAGATGTAGCTAAAACGGCAGATAAAATTGCCGATGGGGCAAAGACGGTGGAAAAAACCGCGGAAATGGCAAGAACCGCTGAGCAAGCTACTGATGCCGCCAAGTCGGCGGAAAAAACAGTGAGCAATATTCGATGGAGCCAGGTTCCTAAACCAACGGTAACTGATAAAAAATTGCAAAATATTATTGACGATTTATATAAACCTGGGTCAATAGGAACGGGCAATACCGCTGATGCAATTAGATATGAAATAGCTACTGGTAACCCAGTTGGGAATAAGTGGCATTCTGAAAAGGGCATGAATGCTATCCGTGCATTGGAGAAATGGATAAATAAAAATAAGAATTCTCCGGATACAAAGGCGGCTACGGCGGTTTTGAATGATTTAAAGGATGCTTTTAAAAAGAAATAATAATCAAAGAGAATGATAAAGGATAAATATATGGAAAATATAAATTATCAAAATGTGATTGCGCAATTATTGAAAACGTTGCCTGAATTTTCACGAACATACAAAAAGTTACTTACCGATTTTGACGATGACGTTGGGCAGCATATAATTTTTGGGGAGTTGACTAGATTTACTATTAGGAAATATAAAATTGCTGCACAGATGCAAAAAAAAGATAAGGTTCGTTATGCGGCAGCTTTAGATGTGGTTAAGAAAATCATTAAGTTTATAGAGGTTTGTTTAATGGCACGTGATCCCAAAGTTCGCGAATTGGCTGCATTTTCATTTTTAGAGAATTTATGGCAGGCAGGCAAATATTATAATGCGATGAAGGGTATGCTGAGTAAAGGTGCTAAAACTGAACTTGAAAGGATTGATGTTTGGTGGGAGCATTTAGGTGAACAAAAAGCCGCTAGCCAAAGTTAAAAATTGCGACTAATGTTACAGATTTAAAATAAATAAACTATGCAAATTGTCGAAATAAAAAGTCCAGCAGCTGGTACATGGCATAGAGATTGCGAATTACGCACATTGCGTGGTAGGCCGTATCTTGAATTGATAAGTTAATAAGGATGTTGGCAACAGCATGGGTATGCAAATCCAATTTAAGAAAAATATATTACTGACAGGTGCTGGCTTTACTGCTAATTTTGGTGGTTTGTTAGCGCGAGAGATGTGGTCTAAAATATTTAATAGTCCAAAATTAGATTCATTGTCACAAATTAAAAAAATGATGCGAAAGGATTTTAATTTTGAGAACGTATATTCAGCAGTTTTAAGAGACAATAATTACATAAACGAATTTCAACAAATTATTATAGATTGTTATGTAGATATGGATAGCACGCTAAAAAATTATACATTTACTGTACGTGATCCATATGGTGTCAATTGGTATGGTGTGCGAAAGTTAATCTCGTTATTCGCTGGTACAGGGCAAGAAATTGGTGCGTGTTTTACTTTGAACCAGGATTTATTTTTGGAGCGAAAATCGAAACACAAACCGCTTGGACTTCAGGAACGATTGAGTTCAGATACTTATAGAGCGGTACTTCCAGACCAAAAATATATCGATGATTTTAAAGAGCGGCATCTATCCTCTTTAGGTAATTTTCAGTATATAAAATTACATGGTTCATATGGTTGGCTTACATCTTATTTTTTTTCAAAGTATGGTGAGGATCACAGAATGGTGTTGGGAATAAATAAGTATGAGGAAATAATTAATGAGCCATTACTTAAGTGGTATTTTGAATTATTTGAGCAGGCAATTTGCAGAGAGGGCGTAAAATTATTAATTATTGGTTATGGTTTTAGAGATGAGCATATTAACAAGTGTTTAGTACAAGCGATTAGTGGGTTTGGCGCAAAAATATACATTATATCTCCTGAAGATTCAGAGACACTGCGAGATAGGCTTATAGGAAAACCTGAATGTTCGAGCCAACTTTGGAAGCCCGAAGATGAAGGATCACAAATTTGGAATGCGATTGCTGGGTATTTTCCTTACGAGTTGAAAACGATATTCCCATCTGATCAATCTGAGACGCATATCAAGAAGGACATCTTTAAGATATTTAATGAATAGTGTCGTGCGCGCAATTATATACAACCCTATTTTATTTTGGCGAACTGGCCGTAACAATGTAGCCACGCAACATACCATGAAAAATCAATCAAAAAACAAAGCAATCGCAATTTTTGAAGGCGCGCAAATACGGCGTCAATGGGACGAAGAAAAGGAGCTTTGGTATTTTTCGGTTGTTGATGTGGTTGGGGCGTTAACTGGTAGCACAATACCAAAAAGGTATTGGTCAGACTTGAAAAATAAACTGAATCAAGAAGGTAGCGAGGTGTACGAAAAAATCGTACAACTGAAATTCGTGGCTAAGGACGGCAAATATTACGCCTCAGATGCCGCTGATACCGAAACGATGCTTCGTCTTATCCAATCCATTCCATCGCCAAACGCCGAGCCGTTCAAGCTATGGCTCGCTCGAGTTGGATATGAACGGCTGGAAGAAACTGCGGATCCGGAACTGGCTATCAATCGGGCGCTTAAAACCTATCTGCAAAAGGGTTACAGCCCAGAATGGGTGAATCAAAGATTAAAAAGCATAGAAATCCGCAAAGCGCTAACCGATGAATGGGAAAAGCGAGGGGTGAAAGAAGGTTTGGAGTTTGCCATTTTGACTGATGAGATTACCAAAGCGTGGACCGGTATGACAACCAAAGAATACAAGCGGTTGAAAGATTTAAAGAAAGAAAATTTACGCGACAATATGACAAATTTGGAATTGGTTTTGAATATGCTGGCCGAGACGGCGACTACGGAAATTTCCGAGAAGCGAGAACCGAAAAATTTGGACGAAAACAAAACCGTGGCGCGTGAAGGCGGAAGCGTGGCCGGCAACGCGCGCAAAGATATCGAAACCAAAACCGGTAAAAGCGTGCTTACAAATAAGAACGCAAAAATATTGCGGGGAAAGATTTTAAAAAAAAATAATCATCAATCTAACATAATCTTCCGGGGAGGGGAGATAAAAAAATACATGAGAAAAATTATCAGCATTATATTTTTCGCGGTACTGGCGCTTGCCCTGCCCGGGAGCGTTAAGGCGGCCGGCCTGGCCAACGCCGATAACGCGTATCAGGCGATTGTTAAAATAAAAACTTATTCGCTGTCTGTGGATTCCGCTTTAATACCTTACGCGCAAGGATCAGGCGTGATTATCAGCGGTAGCGGCTTGGTCCTAACCAATTACCATGTTGTTTCCTTGACCGATCCCTTGGATAACAGTGATTTCCCAACCGTGTTTCAGATTTGCGTCACGAAAGCGATTGAGCAGGAGCCGGATTGCAATTATGCCGCCAAATTAATCAATCAAGACGAAAATCTGGATATCGCCCTTTTGCAGATGCAGTCTGTATCGGGCCTTAGTTTAAGCGACAACTTATTTTATTTGGATTTAAACACGATTGATAACACAGCGATCGGAGACAAGGTAACAGTGCTGGGCTACCCGGCGATCGGCGGCGATACCGTTACCATCAGCAAGGGCTCAATCAGCGGTAAAAGCGAAAAGTACGACGAGAAGTGGATTAAAACAGATGCCGTGGTTTCTTTCGGCGATTCTGGCGGAGCGACTATCGACGTGAACGGCAAAGTTATCGGCATTACCACCGCCGCTTACAGCGATTATCTTGGCAGTTTGGGTTACGTTAATAACATCGTTTCGCTAATCGGCTGGATTTCCGCTCACCGCCAAGAGACGCCGCCAGCCAGTCCTTTGATGGACAGAATGCTGGCCTTAGTCCGTAAGCAGGAGGAGATAAAAACCAGCAATATTTTTACCAAAGACTATCCGTCGTTTACGATAACTAAACCGGCAGATTGGGATTTTACTTATGCTAACGAGGTCTCGGTTAGGGTCGCACAAGGGGCGAACGAAGAGGGCGGAGACGTTTCTTTCAGTTTACTTAAAAAAGCTTATTTGATGAGTAAGGATAATATCGTGCCGGAGATTAAAAGGGCCTTTAATGCCGCCGGGAAAAGCTCATTGTTCACAATTACCGCCGAGCAAGACATAACAATAAACGGCTACAGCGGGAAATTGGTGACTATTTCTTCTTTGGGTGAGATTGCCAAATTATACTATATTCCGTATCAGGAATATTTGATTTTAATAACTTATCAGTACGGCACTGATGATCAGGACAAAACGGTTGTTGACGGCATTATTAATTCCCTGAGGCTTAAAAGTACGAGCCAGACGTTTACCGAGGTGCACGAATATTCCAACGCGACTCCGAAATTTTACATCACTGCCGGAAGCGATTGGGCGATTTTACCGCGAGTCGGCCAGGCAGAGCCGCTCCTGATAATGTCCAAAACAATTAAACCAGCCTATGTCCTTTTTTCCGTCACTAAGCTGTCGGCTGATCTTTCAAGTTTGGATAATCAAGGATATCTGGATTACCAGTTGCAGAAAATAAAAGAAGCTAACCAGATAGTGCAGGCGATTGATTATAAAATTGATGTGGTTAGCAGTAATGCGCATTACAAATTAAATGATGAATTGACAGACGTTATCAAAATTGAGGAAATCGAAAAATTAAACCAAAGCGGCGAGCCATTAACATACGACACAGAATATTATATTCGCTCTGGAGATTATATTGTCCACATCAATTTAAGTGTTTACGGCAAGGATAAAGCTGTTTATGATCAGGCAGTGCCGACTTTTAACGAGTTGATGCAGACGCTTTCCTTAAAAGAATTAAAAGCTTTGGCAACAAGCGCGCCAACGTCCGCCGCGCCAACAACGAGCGCCAATTCAGCTCCTAGCGGGCAAACTGTTGTCCAAGCGATTCCGGTGAAAGATTTAAAAATGTATAATCGCCTTAAAGGCAAAATTATTGTCCGCACTCAATTTGGCGGCGCGGCTTATTATGTGCATCCGGATAAAGCGGTTATTTATTATCTGGGCCGGCCGGAAAGCGCTTTTGCGGTGATGCGGGAAAACGGCATCGGCATCAGCAATGCTAATTTAAATCGCATCGCGGTGAGCGTTGATAATTTATCCGGGCCTGATACGGACAAAGACGGGTTGCCGGATTTGCTGGAAGGGGCGATCGGCACTGATTCCAAAAAGTCTGATACTGACGGTGATTATATAGATGATAAAACCGAGATTAAAAGCGGCTTAAATCCATCTGGCGCCGCTAAATCTTCGGTCGTCGCAAATTATAGCAGTAAACACTTAGGCAAAATTTTTCTGCAGATCGAAACAGCTGGAGAAGCCTGGTATGTTAATCCGCAAGACGGCAAACGATATTTTCTCGGCCGGCCGGTTGATGCCTTTAAATTGATGAGCAAACTGGGGCTGGGGATTTCGGAAAATGACTTTGCAAAATTAATTGGAGAATAGAGTAACTTAAGAGGAAAAGGTTGCGAAGTAGCAGGGCAATGCCGCTAGTTGAATAGTTTTATTTGTGGTATGATTTATTTATAATTTACATAACCTATGCAACCAGCCAGTAAAGAAAAATTTCTTAAAACATACGCTAATCTGCCTCTAAGCGTCAGAGAAGAGATTATTGCTGTTTTAGACGATGGAAAACCGATAACGTGGAATGTCGTTTTTATGGAAGTTGATAACAATACTGCCTTGAGTCAAACTATTCTTGCGAAATTAGAGAAATTGGAGATAATTTAGTATGATGAACAAAAACAACAAGGAACGAAAAGCTGATTTGTCTACTGATGAAGAGATCAGAAAGCTTGTAATTGCTCGTTTAAAAGTAATTTCCCCCAACACAATTAAATGCATAGGCAATGAAGGCTCTTTTAGCAGGGATGAATTAATTGAACGTGTTCAGAAAGGAGACAAAATAGGTAAGACAATCGAAAGGGTTGAGATGGAATGGCTAAGAGCTTTAAAAAATGGAATTATTACCACGCTTTATAATTAATCGCAATTTACCATGGTTAGAATACTTATAACACGACCTGAGCACGATCCATTAACTAGACATTTGTCTTACTGGAATACCGTGGTTATCAAGATTGCGAAAAGAAAAAATAATAGTGTTATTGATTTACATCAAAATAAAGCTAATAAAAAAGAATTTGAGGGTCGAATAAAGAAGGTTAACCCTTCTTTGGTATTATTGAACGGCCATGGAGACGATGACTCTGTTTGTGGGCATGATAACGAGGTTTTAGTGAAGAAGGGCGAGAATGGCGCTGTGCTTAAAAAGCGTATTACTTATGCCGTTGCTTGCTCTGCAGCGAAACTATTAGGCGCGGAAGTGTGTGCGGAAAAGGACACTTCTTTCATAGGATATGACGATTATTTTATTCTTAATATAGATCGTGATTTTTTAGTCAATCCATTAAATGATAAAAGAGCAGAAAAATTTTTAGATTCATCAAATCGAGTCGCTATATCATTAATTAAGGGGCATAACTGTAAAGAAGCGTCAGAGAATTCAAAAAAAGCTTTTCGTAAAAGGATAATATCGTTACTAGCTAATTCTGACGACCCGAATGCTCTTGATGATGCAAAGGATTTATATTGGAATATGAATCATCAAGTTTGCCTAGGAAACGAAAATGCGCGTTTATAAAAAGAACTTGTCGTTTGACGACGATTTTTTGATTTAAGCCGTCAAAATGTATTTTTCTGGACATTCGATGCAAAATGTGGTAGATTGGCGGCAAGGTTAAAAAAGGTTAGATAATTTTTAAAGGAGGGAGTGCTGTGGAAGAAAAAAGCAATAAGTCAGGAATTTCTTGGATTTGGATATTAGTTGGTTTTTTAGTTTTTGCTGTGCTTATAATGGGGGGCATTACACTAATAATGCAGACACATTATTCGTCGGCTACCAAAGAACAGGCAAAAGTTATTCAAGCGCTCGGTTTTGACCCAGACACTGTTGTCGAATACAATGTCACCTTGGTGACGCAGGCACCCAAAATATTTTGGAACAATCAATGGGTGTCATTGATGAATAAAAAAGGCGACATGGTGTGCCGGGTCTTAAAAGCCGGGGATCGTGTTAAGGTGTCAGAGGACGATTGTTTACGAGTGATGCCGAAATTGGCAACAAACGAACGACCGGAGATTGTTCTTATTGTCGGTGAAGGCACTGTTGCCAGTTTGGTAAAACAAACGGCGGTCAAAAATCAAAAAGAAAAAACGCCGGAAAAAAAACATAGGTTATCGTGGTTTATAGACTAATAACAACAACTTAATTTTTTTAACCTTTTCAGCATCGATACAAGTCTGTCATCGATGCTGGTTTTTTTAGATTTAGTTAATGGGTTGGGGAGAGTGGCAATTATTAAATTTAGAGATAATCATCAAGAAACAAGTAACAAGTATCCAAATAATAACCAAATTTCGAATAATCAAGTTCCAAATTTTTTGGTTATTAAGCTTTGATTATTGAAATTTGTTTGTATCTTGTCTCTTGGTGATTGGTTTTTCGTATCAGATTTGACTTTTTGATAGAATTGTGTTAAAATTCGAGTCAATTTTACTATGTCCTTTTGTCGTCAGCTACAATCAAAATACCGTTTTTTACTAGCCATTTTAGCTGGGGTGTTTTTGTTTGTGCCGGCAATTGCCAAAGCAGAGAGCTACTGGAAACCGTCTCTGCGTTATAATTATCAATATACTACTACCTATAGCTCCACCGTGAATCAAATATCCTTGCCGAACGGCGGCGAAACCTGGGAAGCCGGACAAAATTACAATATCAATTATACCTATGCCGCCGGCAACAGCGTGGACGCGGTTTCTTTGTATCTCCAAACTTATGGCGTGACTGCCGAACAATTGATTGCGTATCGGATTACGGTGGATACGCAAACAGGTACCGGCAGTTATTTATGGACTATCCCGCAGGATTTGGGTGATAAGTACCAATCTTTTAAAATAATCGTCCGCGCTTACAAAAATGGTTCAGAAGTCGGCAATGATACGAGCGATAATTATTTTAGCATCGTTCCGTTGGGCCAGACAGCGGCAGTGCCTTTGGCGGCGAATTTAAATTCGAGCGAATTAAAATTAAAAATCATCATTCCCAGCGGCGCGGAGAATTTAAAAATCGGCGATGCCGTTACCATCAAGTGGCAATCTCAAAATTTGTCCGCCATTAATATCGGTTACACGACCGGGGTTGATCAGCCGGTGGAGTGGATTTTAAAAAATTACGTTGTCCACCCTAACCAAAAACGCGGCAGTTGGCGTTGGACAGTGCCTAGTGGCGCCTGGCCGAACGTTTATTACAAACTGTATTTATTTGGCGAACGCGCCGGCGTGGGCGCGGCGACATCATACAGCGATGATTTTTTTACCGTGACTCTTGATGGCAGTGGCAAGCTGGGAGCGGATTTAGAACAGCCTGGCAATACTACTTCCGGCGAGAAGCTGACTTTAAATTGGTCGCAGTCAAACGTCGAAACAGTCAATTTATATTACACCGCTTACCCGGCCGGGCTGGCTAGCCAATGGCAGGCGATTGTGCAAAATTACGCGGTCAACATTGATCAGCAACGCAGCACTTATCAATGGCCGGTGCCGGCGAATTTACCGGCTGGTTATTACGCCATCCGGCTTGATTCTTACCGCGGGAATAATCAGCTTAAATCATTTTACAGTCCGAATTATGGTTGGATCGGTCCAGGTGCGGAAGACCAAAAAATAATGCCGTTAGTGCGGCCGGACGCGCTGGCGATTAATTTATCCGCGGAAATTATTCCGGTGAATGTGGTTAAAATCAGCTGGCTTTCTCCGGCAGATTTAGTTGGCCAAAAATTAACTTTGGATTACGGCCGGACTTTAAACTACGGTCGGACATTGCCGGTTACTATTTATGATACAGCCGGCTCAACCACACTGGAAAAATTAATTCCAGGCTACACTTATCATTACCGTTTTCGCGGAACCAGCCAAACTACAGCTGACGCGCAATTTTTAATGCCCGGCGCGGTTGATCGTTTAGGATATTATATTACCAATAGTACTGATAATAGCCTGGCGGTCAAATTAACCTGGGAGTCTAATTGGGATCAGTTTGATGTTTATTTTTGCCAAAGCAACTGCGGCGTCAATTCACTTTCTTCTTGGACCAAAGTTGAGTCGGCGCTGGCTGATTACGGCTGGCTGGGATCAAATTCACTTTTCAAAAATCAATCTGCTTATTATCAAATCGTGCCCGCTGATATTGCCGACGGTTTTTTAAGCGGTGCCGGCGAACGGGTACTTGTGACTAATCCCGGTAATTTGATAACAGTCGTTCCCAGCCGGCGCGAACCGACGCGAATCATCAACGATAAGAAAATATTTGAAAAATATAAAGGCAAGATTTTATTGCGCAGTGAAACTGACGGCGCGGCGTTTTATTTAAATCCGCGGACGCGATATTTAACTTATCTGGGCCGGCCGGCCGAGGGGTACGTAATTTTCCGTGAACAGGCGGTCGGCGCAACCAACGCGGACTTGGCAAAAATTCCGGTGGGGCTGGGATTTTCTACCGGCGTAGACAGCGATAAAGACGGTTTGCCAGATACTTTAGAAGAGGCCTTGGGTACGAATGAACTGCGCGAGGATACAGACGGTGACGGGTACACTGATCGGCTGGAGCTCAAAAATAATTATTCGCCGATATTGCCTTTCATTAAATCATCGATTAACCGCGATTTGGTTCGGCGGGTTGGCGGGCAGATTTTACTGCAAGCCGAGGGCCGCGGCCAGATGTGGTACGTTAACCCGGCAGACGGCCGGCGGTATTTGATTACTGAACCGGCGGATGTGTTGCGATTATGGCAGAGGTTTGGTGTAGGAGTGACGGGGAAAAGCTGGGTGGCGTTTAAATAAAAAAAGTGTTGTACTGTCTGGGAAATTGTTTTTTGTCATTCCGAGCGAAACGAAGTGGAGTCGAGGAATCCCTTAAATCAAGGAATTCGAGTTGAAGAGATCCCTCGACTTCGGTCCGATGTCTATCGGACCTTCGCTCGGGATGACAGATTGTCAGCTTTTGGACAGACTTTTTTTGACAATGCACGGTCAGTACGGTAAAATTTTATTACACTTAAATAAATTCTAGTTTGATTCTATGCCCGCAAAAATTTACTCAAAATTTGGCGATCAAGGCGAGAGCTGCCTGGCCGGACGTCGAACATCAAAATCAGATCCGCGGCTGGCGGCACTGGGCGCGGTTGACGAGCTGAGCTCGGCTTTAGGTTTGGCGGTTGCCCCGAGTACTCGGGGCGGCTCAAAATCAAAAATCAGCGCGATCATTTTTGAAGTGCAAAATGATCTTTTTGTTTTGGGCGCGATAATCAGCCAAGCCAATCATCATTTTTCAAATTATAGCTGGGCGAGCCGCGTCAAAATTTTGGAAACTCAAATTGACGCCTGGCAAGAAAAATTACCGCCACTCCATAATTTTATTTTGCCCGGCGGCAGTGATTTAGGAGCGCGTTTGCATTTGGCGCGGGCGATTTGCCGGCGCGCGGAGCGTCAGGTGGTGGCGGCATGGCAACCATCAACAAAAAAAATCAAATCAAATAAAGTCAAATCAGATCCAACGCGCCAAGCGATTTTTCAGTATGTAAATCGGCTGTCGGACTGGCTATTTGTGTTGGCGCGGTGGGTGAATTATCAGGCAAAGATTGGGGAGAAGAAGGCCCGCCAAACTTTGCCTTTTCGGCAAACTTAGGCGGGTAAACGGTAATGTGAAAATCAATGAGGTCAATTTAGTGATTCGGCTTTAGTGCTGGATTTTTTGTTTAACCGCGTTTTGTGATATAATTATGGCGAGAGTAATCACTCACATTTTTTTAGATTATGGATCCGGTAACGTCTAACCCTATCGATGAGGGCTTGGCTAATTTTGATCCAGCGGCGACGATGGCGAATTTGGATTGGGTGCAAATTCTTGCCTGGGTGACTAAGGCCGTGATTTGGGGCGGATCATTGATGCTTTCGGCGCTGATTCTGGCGATGGTTTTAAGTTTTTGGCTGTATTGGCGGCGGACTCTTTACCGCGATCGAATGCCGTTCGTGACCATTGCCATCGATATCCCGCCGATGGAGATTAAATCCGCCAAAGCCATCGAGAATATTATTGCCCAGCTTTACGCCATCAAATCTAAGTTTCGTTTTCATCATAAATGGTTGCGCGGGCAGTATACTCTGCAAACCAGTTTGGATATTGTCGGGCAAGACGGCTACGTTCAATTTTTAGTTTGCGTGCCGGATAAGTATCAAAATCTTTTGGAAAAAGCCGTTTACGCCCAATATCCGGATGCGCATCTGCGGGTGGTTCCGGATTACACGCGCGAATTCAAGCCAGAGGATTTTGTTTCGGAAAATCCGGCAACCGGCAGATATGATTTGTGGGGGACCGAGTTTGTGATGACGCGCCCTTCTTTTTTTCCTTTGCGAACTTATCCTTTATTTGTCGACGCCTCGGGCAAAGAATTTTCCGATCCATTAGCCGCGGTTTTAGAAATGGTTTCCCATTTAAAACGAGGTGAGCGATTTTGGTATCAGGTGACGATTGTTCCGACCCGCAAAGACTGGCAAGCCGAAGGCATCAAAGCAATTCAAGCCATCATCAAGCGCAAGAACATCGATCAAAAACCTTCTATTTTGGGCGCGATTATGGGGCCTTTTACCAACATGATCAATGAGGTTTTGCGGGTATCAATGGAAGGCTTGCTTGGTTCGCCTTCTGAGCAAGCTCTCAAGAATCAAAAAAAGAAGGACCCTGATGTCGTTTCTATGGATGCGGAGCAGAAACTCCATATGGTGCCGCCGGAGTTTGATTTGGTGGTAAAGGCAATGCGCGAAAAATTGTCACGCTTGGGGTTTTCCACCTTTATTCGGGCGCTTTATATCGCCCCGGTTGATGTTTATGACAAACGGCGAGTGTCTGGAGATTTTTTGGGGATAATGCGGCAGTTTACCAATCCGCAACTTAACTCTTTAGCATCTAACATTTATATCGAGGCTGATTTTCCGGAAATATTTTTTCCCAAATTGCGGGCCAAGTGGCGAAAAAAGCGGCTCCTGCGTCGGGCGCAGAAGCGTTACGCCGGCGCCGGCGTGGATGACACCTCGCCATTAGGGCCGTTTCAGAAAGCTTCGACCAGAAATATTTTTAGCATCGAAGAAGTCGCCACCATGTGGCATTTCCCGCTGATGGAGCTGGCGGACAAAAGCGGGCTTTTACGCCGGGTGCTGTCCAAAAAAGTTCATCCTAAACAGCCGTTGCCAGAAGGCGAGGAGGAGCGGGTTGATCCGGCATTGCCGGCACCGACCCAGATTTTGGTTGATCCGAATATTACTTTTTTTGCCCGGACTAATTTTCGCGGGTTGAACCGCAAATTCGGCATCAAGCGCGAGGATCGGCGGCGGCACATGTACGTTATCGGCAAAACCGGCATGGGCAAAACCACCATGCTGGAGAATATGGTTTACCAGGACATTTTGCGCGGCGAAGGCGTGGCGGTAATTGACCCGCACGGCGACTTGGTGGACAACATCGTCAACATGATTCCGCCCAGCCGGATCAACGACACGATTTATTTTAATCCGGCAGACAAAGAGTTTCCGGTGGCGTTTAACATTTTGGGGGAGGAGAATTTACAGCATCGCTATCTGGTGGTATCATCGCTCGTCGGAATATTTAAAAAAATCTGGGCTGATTCCTGGGGCCCGCGTTTGGAATATTTATTGCGGAATTCTTTAATTACATTGATGGAAGCCGGCAATAGCACCATTTTGGGCGTGCCGCGGATTTTTGTGGACAACAAATATCGCAAGAAATTGGTGGATCAAATTACCGACCCGGTGATCAAAAGTTTTTGGATAAACGAATACGCCAAGTATAATCAAACTTTCCAGGTGGAAGCCGTCAATCCGATTCAGAACAAAATCGGCCAGTTTATTTCGATTCCGCTCATCCGCAACATGATCGGCCAGGTAAAATCAAAATTAAATTTCCGAGAAATTTTGGATGATAAAAAAATATTTTTGGTGAATCTGGCGAAGGGGCTGATCGGCGAGGATGTTTCTTCGCTTTTGGGCGCGACCATCATCAGCAAGCTCCAGATTGCCGCCATGATGCGCGCTGACGTGCCGGAAGAAGAGCGGCCTGATTTTTATCTTTACATTGACGAGTTCCAGAATTTTTCGACCGAAAGTTTCGCCACGATTTTATCGGAGGCGCGGAAGTACCGGCTAAATTTAATTATGGCTCACCAGTACATTGAACAGCTGGACGAGCTGGTGGCGGCGGCGGTGTTTGGCAATGTCGGCACGATGGTTTGTTTTGGGATGGGCAGTGATGATGCCGAAACGCTGGAGCCGCATTTTGCCACCGAATTTGTCCTGCAAGATCTCGTCAATTTAGGCAAATACGAAACTATCATGCGTTTGATGGTTGATGGCGCGACATCGCGGCCGTTTTCCGCCGAGACCCTGGGGCGATTAGGAAGCCAGACCGTGAGCTGTCGTGATCGGATCATTAAAGTATCGCGCGAGCGTTACGCGGTCCCGCGGGTGGAAGTGGAAGAGAAGTTAGAACGCTGGCTCGCTGTCAGCACCAGTCCAGAACCGGCATTGCCGCCAGGGCGGCCAGGGCCGTCAGGACCAGCGGGGCCGGCGGGGTCAGCAGGGCCGTTTGGCAGTAGAAATACTCCGGGCGGTATGGCTCCACAACCGCGCCCGCAGGGAGCACCCAGTGGTCCAGCGCAGAATCGTCAAAATAATTATTCAGTCGCGCAAACGCAACCTGTTTCTGCTGATTGTGTTGCACCAACTCGGCCGGCAACTGCTCCGGCACGGTTTCAGCCTGTCGCCAGAAATACTATCGGGCAAGTGAATCGGACCAGCAATTCAAATCAGTTTACATCGCCGAATAAACCATCAAATCGTTGGCAGGAGAATTCGGAGCGAGCGGCGACAAATCAATCAAAACAAATAAACCGACCGGCGCCAAGCGGCCCGATTGATTCTGGCGGCCAAGAGCGTTCCTCAGAAGGTAAACCGCGACCATTTATGATTAAGGCGGCCACTAGTCGCGAGTCTTTAAATTCGCGCGCGGCTTCAAGACCCTGGCTTGAGCGCGATGCCCAAAAAGAAAGTGGCGCTCGCCAGGATCTGCGGCATTCGTGGGATCAAAGGCAGGAATTTTTTAAAGAAAAAGGAAATTTTTCGTATCAAGAGGATCGGGCACGGCGATTAAATCAACAGCAATATAATAGTAAAGGGAATCAAGCGAAAGGAGATTGGTGGCAAGACGTAGCGTTAGCGCCGGCATCTGGCGCTAAAATTCAAGAGAACAGTTCGCAAGGCCAGGCGCGCAATTTGGAAAATATTGATTACCAGCCGATTTGGCGGGCGCCGCGGAAAGTTGTCGGTGTCAGTGCCAAAGCAGTGGCTCCACTGGTCAGGCAGGAGTCAATTGTGCAAAAAGATCAATTAGCCAAAGTCGTCAATCAAAACCAAACCGTCAATAATAATCAAAATGTTTCTGCAGAACATCAAACCAGCCAAGAAATAGCGGATCAAAATATTAACCCTGATTCATACGAGTCTTTTGATCAAATATTCGGCACGCCGTTAAACGCTAATCAAAAATTAACAGCCGTTGCTCAGCAGGACGAGTGCCCAGCTGATGAGGCACAATTTTCTGGAGCGCCTATGGCATCAACATCAAAAAAAAACGTGCCGTTACAAAGTGCACGTTTGCCGCGCTGGCTTAAGGACGATAGCTGGCAGAGGACTTTTGATAATCAAAAGCAAGCAGACGCGAATCAAAATTAAACCCCAGAGGGGTCAGTTAAATTTATTCATCACTTTTTCCGGCGAATGTTCGAACGAAAAAATTACTGCTTGCGCGGCACGTTGCCGTAAGTCGGTGACCGCAACTTCTTCGGTTGGTGCAAATTTGCCCAGCACGAAATCAGCCGGATCAAAACCCTTTGGCACCGGACCGATGCCCAGACGAAATCGCAAAAAATTATCTTGACCCAAGGCAGTGATGATCGATTCCACGCCGCGATGGCCGGCCGAGGCGCCGTCGGTTCTAATTCTAATTTGTCCTAGCGCTAGATCAATATCATCATAAATTACCCAGAGATTTTCTGGGCTTATTTTGTAATAGTGCATCAATTGCTGGATCGCGCCGCCGGAGCGGTTCATATAAGTAATAGGCTTAATCAGAAAGTACGGAACATCGTTACGGGTGCCGGATAGATACAACGCCTCGGCCTGGTTATGCTTGCTCCATTTTTGGTCAGCCAAATTGAAAATCGCCGCGAGTTCGTCTAAAACTTGCCAGCCCAAATTGTGGCGGGTTTCCAGGTAGCGCGGTTCGGGATTCCCCAAGCCGATGATTAATTTTTGCGTTTGGGACTGCGGCATAAAAGATGTATCGGTGTTCCCCAAAAACTAAATTGGGTTTGCAGACTATTTTTTAGATAGTTTAAATAATGCTCCGGCAGGGTTATCCGCGACGGCAGGGTCAGCTGAAAAGTCGGCGGTATGGTACCGACTTGTTCAAAGCTGATGATTCTGGGCCGTCGATTATTGCAGATCGGCGGAGCGTGTTTTTTCGCCGCCCAGTGGATAAAATTTTTTAATTGTTCGGTGGTGAGCCAGCGACTTTGATTTTGATGAATGGCCAGAGCCAGATCCAAAAGTTGGTGCAGGGGATTAGCGCCGGTACTGCGTTTGCCGCGCGCCGTTGCCGCCACTTCGCCTAAATATTTTTGATCCAAACCCCAGATGCGGCCTTGCCGCGGCACGCGCACGTCAGTAAAAATCAAGGGCGCCCAATCAAGCGAGCGGAACTGGTTATAAAATTCAGTGCGGTAGTGCGCCATCGTTGTCGTCGTTTTTTCAGCCACGGTGTCCCATTTATTGGCGACGATAATCAGGCCTCTTAAATTGTCGGTAATCAACTTGCTGATTTTTAAATCCTGCACTGTCGGAACAATCGCCGCTTCGGTCAGGAGCAAGATAATGTCCGCTTTTTTTATTGTTTGGAGGGTCGCCTGGACGCTGAAAATTTCTATCTGGTCACTTTCGTAAATGCGGGCTTTTTTGCGCAGGCCGGCAGTATCAATCAAAACTAATTCGTGTTCGCGATAAAAAATGGTTGTGTCGTTGGTGTCGCGGGTGGTGTGCGGCAAGGGCGAAACCACAACTTGTTCCTCTTGCAGGAGGGCGTTAAAAAGCGAAGACTTGCCGACGTTCGGTTTGCCGACCAAGGCTATTTTTATTTTCGGCAGACGCGGTGTTTCAACAACAGTTTTTTCTTTTTTTGCCGGCGCGAAACTGATGACGCGGTCGAGCAGGCGGTTGGCGCCCAGGCCGCTTTTTGCCGACAAAGGGCTTGCCTCGCCCAGTCCTAATTTAACGTACTTTTGCGCTTCCGCTTGTTCGTTGATTTTGTCCGCTTTATTAACGGCCAGGATGATGGGTTTATTTTTTTGCCGGCGGAGTTTTTTTATCAGTTCATAATCTTCTGACATTGGCCCGGTCTGAAAGTCAATCAAATAAATAATTACGTCGGCCTCGGCGGACGCTCTTTCGGATTGTTTTAAAATGCTGGTTTCAAGTTCGCGCAGGGCGGTTGTTTCTTGCGGATTCGGGCTTTTGATGCCGGGCGTATCAATAAGTTCCAGCTCTTGGCCTGCCCAATGGGTAATGGCGCGATTTTGGTCGCGAGTGGTACCGGGGATAGAGGTTTCCAGCGCTTTTCTTTTCCCGATCAGGCGGTTAAAGAGAGTTGATTTGCCGACGTTTGGCCGGCCGATAATGGCGATTTTCATAAATTATACTTCTTGTCCAATAACTATTATAAAATCCGCGCCAGTGGAGTCAGACGAAAGACCGGTTGGCGAATTTGCGGTAACGCTGTTATCCAGGGAGGTCAGTAAAAATTCCAAGCTGGCTGTTTTTTTTCCGCCGGTTAAATCATAAATAACCGTTCGGCTGTATGATTGCCGGTCAGCGTTTTCGGTGCGGTTGACGGTAAAGCCGGCGCGTTCCAAGTCGACTTTAGCGCGCGTAGCCAGCCCAGCCACCGTGGTGCCGTTTTGCAAGATGACGCGCGGCGCTTCTAAAGCGATATCTTGTTTAATGAATAAATTTTGGGCGATGGTTTGCAGTTCACCAGTTTTTTTTGGCACAAGCAGAAAGGCGCCGTCAATGCCGGTCGTCGCCCGTAATGGTCCTTCGGGCGAGTCGTCCAAGACAGTGAGTCCGATTTGGTCGCGGTCGACCTCGTTTGCGATTTGGGCCAGTTTAATCGCTTCCCAGAGTTCCATGTTGGTTTCGATGCTGTCGCCTAAAATTTTAAAAATTTTGTCCATTTTGTCCGGTCTCAGCAACAGGCCGACTTGCGTGACTTTATCTTTCACGGCGATAATTATTTTTTGCTGTCTCCGGGAGCGGGCAAAATCAGAGCCCTCGCCATTGTTGCCGTGCCTGGAGCGGGCATACTTGAGCGCTTGTTCGCCGTCAAAATGTTGCCAGCCGAGTTCGAAACAAGCTGTTTGCGTCAAATGATCAAGCGTCGGGTATTGGTAATCGCAAAAACTTTTGTCGACGTATAAATTGATCCCGCCCAAAGTATCAACCAATTCTATAAAGCCGTTAAAATTGATGACGCCGTAAAAATGAATCGGCACGCCGAAAACTTCTGACACGGTCTTTTTTAGCCAAACCGAACCTTCGCCCTTGCTGAGGGTGCGGCCTTCCGAATAAAGGGCGTTGATTTTTGAGCCGTTTCCGGAAGAATTTTCGACGTAAAGGTCCCGCGGGATAGACATCATCGCCACCTGATGTTCTTTGGGTTTAATGGACAAGAGGATGATGGTGTCGGTCAAATACGGACCGTCATGGCCTTCGCCACCGATGCCCAAAAGCAGTATATTAATTCGGTTTTGCGTGGCTCCGGCGATGTCTTTGGTTCGTTTTACAAAAAGATTTTTGAGTTGCGAGAGTACGCCGCCGCCGGCAAAATTTTTGGTGGCTTCGCTCGAGGAAATGATAATTTTTGTAGAAAATCCGACCATTCCGATAATAATAAAAACCAAAACATAGAGCCATAATTTTGAGGATTTTGGCTTCGGGCTTTGGAGCGGGGTCGGCGCAGATATGAGATTCGGTTTAAGAAAATCAATCGGCTTTCCATGTGCGTAGTCAACGCGCGGTTTGGACGGCGGGCGAATATCAGTAATTCGCCGGCCGGCGGGGTCGGGTATAATTTTGTGTTCAAAAGCGGCCATAGGAGTTATTGATGTGTTTACCATTATAGGGGCATTTTTGATATTTGGCAAATTATTATTTATGTGTTATATTTCTCCATATGAATGATGTTTATATCCAAGCTCCGTCGGCGGGAGACAGCGCCGAGGGAGTTGAGGCGCCAAATTCCGTATGGCGTTCAATTCTAGATTTTATTTTAGAATTAGTCAAAGTTACCGTTATCTGCGCCGTTATTATTATTCTGGTCCGTTGGCTTTTATTTCAACCTTTTTACGTTAATGGCGCATCAATGGAGCCGAGTTATTATGACGGTGAATATTTAATCATCTATCAATTGCCGTTTCGGTTTGCGGATCGTTTCCATCCGTTTACCGAAGCTAACCGTGGCCGGACAATTATTTTTCATCCGCCAAACGATCCAGCCCAGTTTTACATTAAAAGGTTGATTGGCCTGCCGGGCGAGCGCGTTAAAATTACCGAGGGCCAGGTTTATATTTACAATAGCGAAAATCAGCAAGGTTTTTTGTTGAGCGAAGGCTACCTGCCGTTAGGCACGCAAACTTTGAGCGGAAATTATGATGACATTCAATTGGGTTTAAACGAGATTTATGTTCTGGGAGATAACCGCGCGCATAGTCTGGATTCGCGCCGACTTGGGGCGATACCGATTAGCAACGTTATCGGCGAACCGGTATTACGCGGCTGGCCGTGGGATCGTTTCGGCGTGATCAAAAAACCGAGTTATTAGTTTTTCGATTTATCAATTTAATAATTTTTCAACCAAAGGAATATTTTAAAATCAGGTTTGAAAATTGAAAATTGAAAATTGAAAATTATAGAAAATGCCTAAGAGACGTAATTTTCAATCTTTGCGCGGGATGCGCGATATTTTACCCCAAGATGCCGAGATGTGGCAATGGGTTTTGGATAAGTGCCGCGAGGTGGCGCTGGCTTATGGTTACAGCCCGATAGAAACGCCGTTATTGGAGGCGGCTGAACTTTTTAAACGCAGTGTCGGTTCGTCCACGGACATTGTGCAAAAAGAAATGTTCGCCTTTAAAGACCATGGCGGGGAAGAGGTCGCTTTGCGGCCGGAATTTACCGCTTCGGTCGCGCGAGCTTATATCGAACATGGTTTGACTAACCAGCCTAAACCTGTTAAGCTATTTCAAATAGGGCCATGTTTTCGCGGTGAACGCCCGCAGTCAGGCAGATTGCGGCAATTTCATCAGTTCAACGTGGAAGTTTTGGGTTCCGCCGAAGCGATTACCGATGCGGAATTGATTGCTTTGGCTTATGTAATTTTGCGCGAGCTGGGTTTGGAAGTGGTGGTTCAGGTTAACAGTATCGGTACGCCGGAATCGAGACGCACCTACATAAAAAAACTCAAGGAATTTTATCAGCCAAAATTGCGCTACTTATGCAGTGATTGCCGTGATCGTTATAAGAACAATCCTTTAAGACTATTGGACTGCAAGAAGAAAAAGTGCGGCGATTATTGCTTGGAGGTGCCGCAGATAGTTGATTATTTAGACGAAGAATCAAAAGACCATTTGATGAAACTTTTGGAAGCGCTGGATGATTTTGATTTGCCGTATGTTTTAAATCCGCAGATTGTTCGCGGTCTGGATTACTATACCCGCACCGCGTTTGAAATTTGGAGTAAAGAAGATGGCGGCAATGCCCGGACTACGGCGCTGGGCGGCGGGGGTCGTTACGACGGTTTGATCGAACTTATCGGCGGGCGAGAGACCCCGGCTTGCGGCTTTGCTTTAGGGCTGGAAAGAATTGTTTCCAAGTTGCGGGAAAAGAATATTAAGGCGCCGACTTTGGTTAATTTCGATATTTTTCTGGCCCATTTGGGGGAAGTCGCGCGAAAGAAAATTTTTGCGGTATTCGAAGAATTGCGTCGGAAAAAATATCGCGTCACTTTTAATTTGTCCAAAACGAACCTTAAACAGCAGTTGGAGTTGGCGAATAAATTAGGAGTAAAATTGGTTTTGATTTTGGGAGAGAAAGAAGTGGCTGAACACGAAATTTTGATTAAAGAAATGGAGTCTGGCGTACAAGAAAGCATTGCCATCGATCGTCTGGAAAAGGAATTGGATAAGCGGCTTAAAAATTAATTAATAAATAATAAGTCAAAAAAAATATGGAATGCGTTTTTTGCAATATCATCAAAGGAAAAGTACCGGCAGATTTGATTTATCAAGATTCCGACATCGTCGCTTTTAACGACATTAATCCTAAAGCGCCGGTACATGTTTTAATAATCCCGCGCAAACACATCGCCTCCGTCAACGGCGTGCAAGAAGAAGATGCGCCTTTGTTGGGCAAGCTGTTTATTGTCGGCAGAAAAATCGCGAACGATTTAGGGATAGCCCAGGGCGGTTTCCGATTGGTGGTGAACACCGGTCCGGACGCTGGCCAGATCGTCGAACATCTGCATGTCCATTTGTTGGGCGGCGAGCGGGTTAAAGGAATGTTTTAAATTTTTATTAGAAAGGAGTGATTTATGTGTTAGAAATATCACAGTTTTATTTAAATAAATCATTTACCAAAAACTTTTTAGCAAAGGGGGTGTTTGTATGTTAGCTGTGATTAGAGAAGAAGGCGAAACGATCGATCATTTACTGCGCCGTTACAACGATAAATTACGACGAGTGCATTTTGTGGAGCAGGTAAAAGGACGCGGTTTTTTTAGCAAACGGGAAACGAAGCGTGAACGCAAATTATCGGCTTTGTATAAATTGCGCCGTCACGAGAAGATGGATTACTTAAAACGGATCGGCAAAGTTGAGGAACGCGGCTTTGAATATAATTATTATTCACCGTCCAGACCGAGCGCGTCGTCCAGCACTTAAAATTTCTAAGTCTAAATAATGATTTTTTCTGTATACGTTTAAACTGAATTTTGAGATAGGCTCATTTAACTAGTTGCTTCGAATGTCTTGGTACTGCCCGGTTGCCGTGAAAGCAAATTTTTGCCGTTGGATGGCAAAAATGCGTTCGGTAGCCAAACCTAACTCGAAGAAAAAACTAAAAGCCATCGAACAGGCGGTCGGTTTTTGTGTTGGAATATTTATTGTTTTGGGTTTATTTTTGTTTGGCGGTTACCAGAGCAACGTAGCTTTGGCGCAACAACCGGAAGCCCTATTGCATCAGGCGTGCGGCGATCAGGCCAATAAAATACCATGCCAGGAAGGTTTGGTTTGCGTAGATGGGCAGTGTCTGGGTTGGATCGGCTCAAAAGTAGCCAGTAGTGACGATTGTGCGCCGCCCTTAGTTTATAATAAAAATATCAGTTCTTGTGCGGTTGATTTTGGCGCGGAAATTGCGAGTGAGCCAGGGCTGGGCCGGGAGGCAAGTGATATTCGCGATAACATCCGCAGATTCTTGAGCATCGCTTTGGGCTTCGCCGGGTTTGGCGCCGTTATAATGATTATTTACGGCGGCGTTTTATGGATGCTTTCGCGCGGCGAGGCGGACAAAGTCACCAAAGCCAAAAAAACGGTTATCTGGAGCTCGCTCGGACTTTTAATAATATTAATTTCTTGGACGATTTCCAGTTACGTCCTAAATTTATTTTTTAAAATGAATGCCGGTTATCTCGGGCCGGGCAACGAGGACATAACTTCGCCGTTTCCGGTTAGTGCTCTGGAATACAAATTCAGAGTAGAAAACGTTATCTCGGCGCGCGAACCGCAAGTGCCGATACCGCCGATCAACGATAAACTGTATCGTTGCACTTCGCTGGAGTCGGTTTTTAACAGTTATCTTGAGCGGTCAAATTTTGTTGCCGCGTCTGACGGTGCTGGTCTTAATCGTCTTAAACTCGTTAAGGATAACGGCGGGCCTTTGCCGGGCTGGCCGGAAGTAAGTTGGCCCACGGATGTAAATGAGGGGAAAAGCGTCTGGCAGTTACTGGGGCAGGATATTTTGTTTCAACATTTTTTGCCGGCTGACGTAAAACCGGCGAGTAAAGATGATTATTTGTTCGAAGCCAACAAAAAATATGCCATCATGTTCCCGCGGAAAGTTTTGAGTGATGAGGATTCTAATTTTTTAAATGATTGCGTTGCTTCTGCCGGCTGCCAGATACTTTCGGCGGATCAAATCGCCTGGGAGTTTACTGTCGGTGATAAGTTGGATGAGGCATCGCCGGAGTTAACTTTTGCCTCGCCGCATTACGATAAAGCTTATTACGAGGCGTCACTACCGCCGTCGCGGCCGCCAATCATTTCGACCGATGTCGCTCAACGGCCGACAATGCATTTTTATTTCTCAGAACCGGTGTTAAGCACTTCGCTCGTCGTGATGGACGCGGCGACCACGACTCATGGCTATGTTGCGACCGAGATGCCAACTCATACGGCCGGTCTGTTTCATCCTGCAACTTCGACTTTTTCACTTTACGAAATTGATACGCCAACGCCTTCCCAGCGCGAAGATCCGGCGACCACAACCTTGACGCTCCTTGATTGGGATCCAGCCAGTGCACCTATTGATCCGGTGCCTAACATTCAATTCGCGGCATTTTTAACCAATGACAATCAGCATTTGCAGTTGGAGGGGATCAGCCCGCATAATAGATTTTTGCTTAAGAATAATAAATGGTATCGCCTGGAGCTTTCTGGGATTAAAGATTTGTGCGGCAATGATTTACAGCCAACCACAGCTACCTGGCTGTTTCAGGTTAATGGACTTGCTCCGGGTTTGTTTCCCACGCCAGTCGATGGGCAGGAAAAAGTTTGCCCTGACATTGATGTTGGCGTTCTTTCCTCAGTCGAGCTGAACGATCCGATAACCGGCGGCTGTGAAGTCCCTCCACAAGTGCCACCGGGGTATGTTAGTTCCGGAACTTTGGATTGGACTTCAGCGGCGACTGACCACGCTCATTTATTGGGTTTGCCGGCTGCCAGTTGGACAGCACATATACCGACTGTCCCGCCTGGTCGAACGTTAAAGCGGGTGACGCCGACGTGCTCGATATTTGAATTTCGGCCGACTGCGGATCCTTTGCGCTACGACAGCTGGTATCGCGCGCAGGTTCAAACCAGCTATCCCTTACCACAGCCCGCGACCACCACAATGCGTCAAACTTGGTTTTTTAAAACTGCGACCCAGGACGAGGTGGAGCGCGGTGAGTGTATCCTGCCGCCGATTATTGATGATGTCCTGCCTTGGAATGGCATCGAAGGAGATTGCGTCAGCATTGTTGGCCGGCACTTTTTGCCGTCGTACAGCCCGGCCACACCGACAGCCCCGGCTGGCGCTTACATCACCCCGGCCGCGTCAGATGATGCCTCACTTTATATACCGCCAAACGCACCGGCCGCGCGTTTTGATAAAATCGGCGTTTGGAAAGACAATTTAATCACGGCGATGATCCCGTCATTGCCGTTGTTGCCGTTGCCTGGATTTACTAAGTTTCCCACTGTCCCGTCGGACCAAGCCGAACATCCAGTGCGCGTGGTTTTAAAACCGCCGAGCGGTCTCTGGGTTTTAAGCCGGGAGCATCCTTTTAGGGCAAATGATTCACTGGCGCCAGCCAGCGGGCCGTGTTTGCTTTCGGTTGATCCGAGCGACGGACATCGCGGCGAAATGGAAACTCTTCGCGGAGAAAGATTTCAAACCGCCACGGCCACGGTTTTGCAGAATATTTTGTATAGCGTCGCGACAGTTGCCTCAGTCGACGATTCGCTGTGGGCATCAAATCAAATTATTACGTCTGTTCCGCTAAAGGAAAGCATTTATTTCCCGCCTGCCGCCCCGCCGACTGTTTTGGTGCAAGTGCAAAATGATAGCGGACTTAGCAATCCAGTTCCCATCACTATACCGGTTTTAACCGATATCGCCTGGTTTAATCGCCTGGCCTGCAGTGCCAATTTAAGAACCAGCCCGAATCCTAGACCGCTGGCAACGAGCGCCTGCCTCACTGGCGTTAAAGGCAGTGGGCCTAAGGGCTTAGATGCGCCTTATGATTTTTCCGACGCCAGGCTTAATGTTTTTCTCGAGCTCACGGCGGCGACGCAAGATTTTAAATTTTTGTACGGCAGTAAATTTTTACAATCAAATTATTATAGCCTTGAACAATGCAAGGCAGGGGATCCTTTACCTTGCGCGCCTCCTCCTAATAGTGTAGTTATGCCGCTTCCGGAAAATGGCGTCTCTGAATCAAATATCAGGGCAGCCACTCACACAGCAGTCAATTTAATGTTTTCCAACAAATCTTATCCGCCCCAGCCAGAAAGAGCTTATTGGCCGCTGGACGAAGGACTGGGTTTGGAGACCGCTGATGAATCAAAAAATTCGAGCAACAAAGGCATTATCAATGGGGCTGATTGGAAAGGTTTGGTTGATTGCAAAGTGGGCAAGTGTCTTGAATTTGTATTAGCCAATAGCGACTATGTTGCCGTCGGTACCGGGCCAATCGCTGACGGTCTGGCAGAATTCACCCTCAGTTCATGGGTTTATGTGCCAGCCCTTACTCCGGGCGCGCACGTTCTATTTGCTAAAGACAAAGTGATATCAGTCGGCCGATCTGGCGGGCAACTTTCGGCCCAGCTAGGTGACGGAAGTAATTATTTGTTTAGTTCGGTTGCACTAGGTGCAGTGCCAGCTGGCGCGTGGACGCATTTAGCCTGGGTGATGGAACCCAGCGCGTTACGACTTCGCGCTTATGTTGATGGCGTTGTAGCTGGGGTTATGCCTATTCCTGCCACGATGACTTTAGGTTGGGCAAATGTTGATAATACAATTGGTAATTTAAAGGGCACTGCCAGCTATTGGGACGGTCGGATAGATGATTTACGAATTTACCGCAACGTACGCACTCCAGCGGAAATCGCCGCTGACGCGCGCGGGCCGATTTTAACTTTTGATCGCGTTTACAATTTCAAAATGTTCGATTCTGATCCCAGCGTTTTGCCGCCTGGCGCGATTCTGGACGATCGTTTTAATTCGTTGCCAGCCAAGTTTGATTCGGCCAGTATTTGGTTTAAAACGATTACTCCAGCCGATTTTTCCGCGGGTTTATGCGACAAAGTTGATGACGTTATGATGTCTTTGACGCCTAACGTTATTCACTATCCGACTTATTCTTGGGGCAGTGCCGAGGGCGTTAATTATCAGTGCCAGTGGCTACCGGAGACGAGCTTTAATTGGAGTACGACCCCAGCAATACCGCCATCACCGGATCCGGTCACCGCGGTTGGTGCCGAGCAGTTTATTCAGTTGCCATTGGGTTTTGGCGCGACCTCCTCGCTGATTCAGATTCATCCCAAAGATTCTTATTTAACAACGGCTACCGCCGGTATTCTTGCGACGGCGATTGTGGGTACTTTGCCGCTCCCAGCGGCCAGCGCTCCCCTTACTATATATAGCCATGACTTTTGCTTAAGTGATGATGACTGCGATTATTATTCTCCGGCCTGCACCAGCACCTGCAATTTAGCCAACCACCGTTGCAATCCGCGCGTCAAGACCGCCAGCCCCAATTTGGCGGACACTGAGGATTGGGTCTCGGTTTTTGGTTGTTATTTTGGCCAGTATCGGGTGGGTTCGAACTTGCCGGACGGCAAACTGGAATTAGAAATTCCGACTGGAACGATGACTTTGGCGAGCTTTAATTTTCCGTTGCAATGTCCAGGCACTTGGAGCGACGATCAAATTATCGCTATTGTGCCGCCACTTCCTCAAACCGGCAAGGTGCGAAATATTTTGGTGACGACGAATAAGGATTTTGGCAATCTATCCAGCACTCCGACTTTTAGCGGCTTTATGGCTGGCGCCACGATAACCCATCCTTTATTGTGCGGCATCACGCCAACTGCCGGCGGCATCAATGATCCGATTACTTTGTTAGGGCAGGATTTTGATACTGATCCAGGCGTTGAGTTTGCCGCGTTTTCTTTAATCGAAGATTTTAGCGCTGCCACCCAAATTGCCGCTTATACTCTTCCACCAGCCCCGCAGGCCGCCACTTCAACAGTGGCGCTCGGTGTCGGCAACGGCATCAATTATGTTGAAGCGGTCGACGGGCCGCGTGTAAGCAACCCGTTACGGTTTAATGTCGAAAGCGGTGAGGCGCCGCAGATCAGACGCTATGATCCGACCACAAATTCAACCTTGCCCTGCAAAAATCAGTCTGAGGCTTATTGCCATTTATTGGGTGCGGATCAACAATCAGCTCAAACTATCAGGCTGGAATTTAATAAACCATTAGCCACATTACCGCCGGTGGTTACGAACCCGCCTTGCACTTATATCAAATTATTAGCTGATGATGATCTGGAAGACGGTCTGCCGCCGGTGCTTGTGCCGATCAACTGTACTTATACTTCAGGCGCGACCTATATCGAATTTAAGCCGGTTGCTGGATTTCTTTTGATCGGTGCCCAGCAATATCAAGTAGTGATTGATGCGCCGCAAATTAAAGATAATCAAGGACGCAGTTTAAATTGTGGCGTGGCGCCGCAAGTCGGAACTTTTTGCCAGTGGCCGTTTGTTTTAACCGGCGGAATCGCTTACATCGATTTAGTTCCGCATTCGACCAGGCCGAGTGTGGCCGCAGGCGATCCGGTAGCGACTGACGAACCTTTTTCCGGCGAGCCGGCACAGGACGGCATTATGTACACTCGCAATTATTTGGACTTTCGGCAGGATTTAACCGAATACTTTATGGTTAAAGCCTGGCGCTATTTGCCCAATAAGTTGACCTTTAATGCCGGCGACGTTTACAAAACCTTTGATGTCACAATTTTTGATGATGCCTCAGCAGAGAATACGGAAGATTTATCTTTTGCTTTAAGCAACCCGACTTCGTACGCTAAGATTGATGCCGACGAAGACACTTCCAATTTACAAATTTTTGATAACGATACCGCCACGCCAACTGTCGGGGTCTTCGAATTTTTGAATGGTAAAATAACCGTCGGTGAAGGTTCGGCCAACTATAATATTCCGATTACCGTGGTTCGGCGCAACGGGCGAGCTGGCGCGGTAAATTTGCAATATGATGTTACTACCGGCACAACTGCTTCGGCGACCCGCGATTATAATTTAGCTCTACCTCTCCCTGGCACGCTAAACTTTTTTAACGGCGAGTCAATCAAATCATTTAACTTAACGTTATTGCCGGATGCGTTGCCTGAGTCTTTACTTACGCTCAAAATTAAACTGTCCGATAAATTTGCCAATATTTGGCAGAGCGTCAAAGTATTCCCGCGGCCGATTATCGAATCCCTCATTCAAACTTCAAACGGCGATCTTTTCGCCGGAATTCAAGGCGGCGGTGGCGGCGCAATTTGGAAGAGTACTGATGGCGGCGTGACTTGGGCAGTAGCAGGATATAATTCAGCCACCATACCGGTCTTTACTTTGCTTAGCACCCGGGTTGGCGACGCCGTTTATGCTGGCACCTCTCAAGGAATTTATAAAACTATCGATGCCGGAGCGAACTGGGTGCTGGTCGGCCTTACTGGCCAGAGAGTTGACGCGCTTTTGGAGGGAATTGATGGTGCCATTTATGCCGGATCACCGACGGGCAAGGTATCACGCAGTTATGATCAAGGTTACACTTGGATCGAGGTGGCGCAATTAATTGGCATGGCTGGCCCGGTTGGCGCGGTGAACGTTTTAAAGCAAAACAGCGACGGAACGATTTATGCCGGCACCTCAGGCCGGGCCGAAGTTTTTAAATCAACTGACAGCGGCAATAACTGGACTAATTTGGGCAGTTTGACCGGCGGTGTCCCCGGTCAAGTGGTTTCGCTTTACTTAGATGGTGGGCAAACGATTTATGCCGGGGTTGGCTCGAATGGACAAATTTTTAAATCAACTAACGGTGGAACTAGCTGGATTAATAAATTATCGCTGGGAGTTGGCACGGGAAATGTTGCGGCCATAATCAAAAGTTCGAGTGGCGCCATCTACGCGACTCTTTCCGGGGTTGGCGGGAAAGTGTTAAAGACACTGGATGGTGGCAATACCTGGTCCCCGACCGGAGCTCTGACCGGGCCTCCACTTTCTGCCCCGAGTTTACTTTATACTAAAGCCGGCGAAATTTTTGTCGGCACTGGCGTCGGTGGCGAACTCTTTAAAACTTCAGAACCGCGTTTAGGAACTAACAAAGTTGTCAACATTAATATTTTGGACGACGGTGATGGTTTAGCGCCATCATCCGGCACTTTTGTTTTTACCGGACAGACTTTTCTCGGGCAGGAAGAAGAGGGGATTCCGACGATTGCCCGGCTCTCGGTTGCCCGAGTCGGTGGCTCGAACGGTACAGCGACGGTTGATTATACGCTTTTTGGCGGCAGTGCGACGCCGGATAAAGATTATCAGAAAGCGACCTTAGCTCAGGATATGAGTAATTTTACGGTTGATCAGTGGACTTATGATGCCAAAAATTTAACCGGTATCGGTTTGCCGGCCGCCAACTCGCGCGAATTTAAATTTAAGCGCAACGGTAATTTTATCGGCAGCACCGCCATCAAGGTCAAAGTTGGAAATCTCACTGATACATATCAGCTGCCGGTAATCGATCCGGCGATGATGGAAATAGTCGATCAAAGCCCGCATCAAACAACTAATGTTTGCGCCAACTCAAGCATCAGCCTGCGGTTTAATCAAGCGCCAGACACAGCCAGTTTAACTTATAACATCCGCCTTTACAGTCCGACTGCGCCGTGCAGTCCAACCTGGTATCTGGCCCGGGCTGACCTGGATTCGCACATGCCTGGTAATTGGTTTTTTCGTTTAGTCCAACGGGTCAAAGGATTTTTCAGCAATTTATTTAACCGATTTATTGCCCGGGCAATGTTGCCGTCGCCGTTATGTTCCGTGCCTTTCGATGTAAAACAGTCCGGTTCTGTGGTTAACGTGATCCCGCGGCAATTTTTAAAGCCGGACACTAATTATCAATTAGTAGTGATGGCTGATACGACTTCCACGGCTGGAATAATCGAAGGCGTTAAGTGGCAATATGCCGGACAAGACATCGGACTGGATACTAATTTTTGCGGGGCGTCATTCACCGGTGATTTGTGGGACATGGATGGCAATCTGGCGACCTTAAACGACGATCAACGCGTTTGCACGTTTGCGTTTAAGACTCAGCTTGGATATCAAAGCAAAACTGATAGTGATCCTGGTCCGCCGCCGCCACCACCATATCCCAAAAACGAAGTCTGGCGCGTTGGCATTCCAGCAGGTTTGATTGGCCAAACCTTAACCATCATTGACGCCGATTACAATAAAGCCAATATCGGGCAGACGCGGATAGTCGTTGCTTATTTGGCTGGCGGCGTTGGGGTACAAGTCAACACTGATTTTCCCTTGCCAGTAATGGAAAATACCGAGTTCGTCATCAATAACAACGGTTTGTGTAAATTAGATCACGTCGACGTTATCCATAATCAAGGCCTGCCTGGTAGCGATCTGATACTCTACGATGCCACAAACAGTTGGGATATTTGGGCGCAAGGATTTTCCGGGCCAGTCGGCAATTATTCACAGCCAATTAATCCGATGGCCAGCTACACTTGGGGATTTGGCGATTGGGGCATTACGCCTGGCGCGCCTTTATCAAACATTATCAAGCTGGGTGATTTAGGGGATGTTGATGATCCAATTTTGCTTGATTATGCCGCGACAACAACCGCTCAGCTGGTGGATGTAAATTTATTGCCTGATCCGGCTGGCGATTTGCACGCTGGTGCGGTTTCAGTTGCTCCGGCTAGTTTTTCCTTTGGCTGGAATCAAATGAAGACTGATCCCAGTAGCGTTACGCGCCGGCCGCTTTTGATTAAAGTTACGCCGTGCTATCTGGCAGAAGGCGCGACCCCTGGTTATTTGGTTTGGCAATTTGATGATTCTTCCACTAATCTTGGTTTGCCGGCATCGCTTTCTGCTGGCTGGGTAAATTATGAATTTGCCTATTGCCGTAAAACCGCCGACAACCAGCCGCGTCTGCCTTTGTTGATTCCCCAGCCGGTGCCGGTCCAAAAGTACTCGGCTCGGGATGTATTACGTGAATATTTTTTCTATTATAAAAATCGAGCGCTTGATGGAGCTGATGTTTTCCTGGTGCGGATTTTTCCGGCAGCCAACTATTTTATCGCTAAAGAGGGTCAATCAGCTTTGGAGCGCTGGTATAATGATCACGAAGCTAGCTGGTTTGGCGAAGCCAAAGGCACGTTTAGCATGCGCCCAACGATTGATGGTTACGAGGCTGGCCAAGTTTCGAAAGACGGCCAAGTAAACGCGGTTTATGTTCATGCTTTAAATATTAATAATCCGGCTCTTTTAGGTAATGCCAAAGTTTACAGCAATGTTTACGTGCTGGCGATTAACGAGAATGCCAGTAACGCGACGCGGAAAATTTTTGAACAGATGATAAATAATTGGCGCTTCAACATCAATATTGTTGATGGTGCCGGAGCGCGCGACATGGCGGCCATCGAAAGTTTCCGCAATGATTCTCTGCGCATCCAGGACTGGAGTTCGCTCGCTGATCGGCTGGAAGATTATCGAGCCTTGCGCGGGACGTTCCCCACCTTGCCGGATTCGCGGGTGGCGCGAACTGCAGTCAGCGTCTGGGGACAGGAATGGCGTTTGCCTTTTCCTGATCGCGATGTGAGTTTGGTTGCCGCTTTGGGCGGAGCGTTGCCGCTTGATCCGTTGGACGAAGAACGGACTGCCGGGCAGACCATCAATCAGCTTAATCAAGAAATGCAAAGCCAGTGCATTGATTGTGGTTTGTATCCAACTGGCGAATTATGCAATGTTCATAAAAATTGTTTTTGGACCGGCGCGGTTTGTCAGGAAAGTGGTGCGATGTACCAATGCTTATGGGGTAACCCGGTAGCGTCTCCAGTTGTCTCTGGTTTTTCGATCGAGAATTGTTTAAGTCCGCTTGATGGCGTCACCGGTACCGCTAATTTAAAAGCGATCGGCTTAGGATATGGAGTTAAAAGCGCGACCGGTTTATTTAATCTTAACACTTTGGACGTGAACGAGTTGTTCGCTTGTTGGGACGAGGAGGCGACTTTGAATCGCGGAGAATATTATTGTCGCGCCCCTGGTTCGCCGGTTTACCAATATCAGGCCGCAACGTTTGGCGAAACATTTACAATGTATGGCAACATGGAGTATACTTTAGGAAGTGCGGCTGGAAAAATTTGGTGCAATGCATGGACTAACAGTTTGGATTGCACTGCTTGGAGCGGAGGCGTGGCCAGTTTTTGCAAATGGAATGCAGTTGCTGTCCCGCCCCGTTGCGAAGTCAAAGTAGTAGCACAGCCTTATTGCGCCAGCGGCAAGTGCGCGGGATTAAAACCGATGGCAGTGTGTGCGGCTGTCCCGGGTTGCGATTGGGTTACAAATCCGCTACCACTAGGTCCGCGTTGCGAAGGCCGCAACCCTGCCGTCAAAGCACCGGCTTATAATATTATGTATAAACCTTAAAGAACGTCTGTATAAAGTATTAAGTATCATGTATAAAGTATACTAAAGATGGCGTCAATAAAATTGATAATTTAGATACTACATACTTTATACTTTATTCTTAATTCATTATTCTTTATACTTAATTCAATGCCAGCTACCTCACTTTAGGAGGGAGTAGGCAATTTTTAAACCATGTTTGATGATCCTAAGTCGACTCCTCAGCCGATAAAGCCAGTTGGTCAGCCCGCGGGTGGCCAGCCAGCGGCTGATCACCCTTTGGGTGGTAGGCCATCTTACAATGTCGTGCCCCAGGCACCCATGTCGGCGCCACGCCCGGTACAACCGGTGATTACTCGGGCGCCAAATTATCCGCCAAGCGTTCCTCCAGCCGCTACTCCAGTGGAAGAACCGATGAGAGTGGTACCGCTCGGTTCATTACCAGAAGATATTTTTGCTACTTCTTCGGATGACACTTCAACTATGTCGGCAATTCCGGCTTATGGATCAATACCTGCGGTGCCCCAAGGAGCGAGGCCTGATTTTCCGCGCCCGCCGGCACCGCTCAACCAGCCTTTGGTGCTAGATGAAAAAATTCGTCAAGGAGCAGGATTACTCGGCGGGGTCAATTTCGCCTCAACGCCGCCTACGTCTCCAGGCGGACCCCCTCCTGGTGCCGGACACCATCAAGGAAAACCAGTTGGTCCTCGAAGAAAGATGCTAGTTTTTATTTTAGCGGCTTTAATTATCGCTCTTATCGCCGTGGCCGGTTACTTGGTTTATCGGATAGTTATTGTCGGCGGTCTGGGTACAGGTGATCAGCCTGGCCGGCTTGATACAACTCCGCCAATCGAGGAACCGGTAGTGCCGGCGACAGATACCACTGGAATCGACGATACGCCAATCGCGACACCGGACGATACCAGTATAGTGCCGATTGATAATGGCGACGATGTCCAGCCCGCGACCGACGAAGGTACGGCGCCAGTTGCTTTAGACAGCGATAAGGACGGATTAACCGATGTCGAAGAATTGCAATTGGGAACAAATCCTAATGTTACAGACAGCGACAGCGATTCATTGGATGATTATACCGAAGTTAAAGTTTATCTCACTGATCCTTTAAAAACCGATACTGACGCAGACTTGCTGGACGACGCCCAAGAAATTACAGTGTACAAAACCGATCCCACAAAAACTGATACTGACGCTGACGGTTTGTCCGACTATGACGAAATTAACACATATAAAACTGATTCCATAAAGGCAGATACAGACGGCGATACAATCAATGATGGGGCAGAAGTTACGGCCGGCACCGACCCCTTAAAAGCTGATACTGACGCCGATGGTTTGGATGATTATGTCGAAACGCAAACTTTTTTAACCGATCCTTTAAAAACCGACACTGACGCTGATGGCTTGTCTGATTATGACGAGGCAAAAGTTCATATGACTAATCCTTTAAAAACCGATACCGA
Source organism: Candidatus Jacksonbacteria bacterium RIFOXYB2_FULL_44_15 (assembly GCA_001818235.1). Classification (GTDB taxonomy): domain Bacteria; phylum Patescibacteriota; class Patescibacteriia; order UBA9629; family UBA9629; genus UBA9629. Next base: position 33,191 of record MHJY01000022.1, read on the forward strand.
TGATGACGGTCTAGATGATTATCAGGAAGTAAAAGTGTACGCTACGGATCCCAGTAAAGCAGATACTGACGGCGATGGCTATAGCGATGGCACAGAAGTGAGCGGAGGTTTTGATCCGCTGGGGCCGGGTAAACTTAAAAAGTCTTAGTTTAATGTTTTTATAGCTTAACGAAAAAATATGTCCGAAGATAAATTATCATCGCTGGGTAGCGGTGGGGTACAAAATTTGTCCACAACACCCTTAAATCTTGGCCAGGAGAGCGGGTTAAAAAGTCCCGGTACTGGCGAAAATTTCGTTTCGTCCAATGAGCCGGGCGAAGCAATGGAGCATGATACTGAAAGGCCAATCGAAAAAGAGGTGGTGATTTATACAATGCCTAAGCAGTTTGTCGGGCTTAAGCCGAGTAAGAAGAAAGAGACTGGCGAGACGGTTAATGGGCAACAAGGTTTGATTCCGCCGCAACCTGGCGGTCCAGCGCCACTTCAACCGGTAGTTCCTAAACCGCCAAAAGTCCACAAGAAGTTTAATAAAAAAGCGATTTTAATACCGGTCGGCGTTATTTTGTTGCTGGCGGCGGCGGGCACTGGTTATTGGTATTATAAAAGTTTGCCTCAACCTAGTCCCGGAGCGATTGAGATTCCGGTGGTCGAAGAGCCTGCCCCAAATTTGGATGAGCCGGCAGTAGCAACGCCAGAAGTGCCGCCGCTCGTGGAAGCGACGCCAGAGACGCCGGTTTTAGTCGAGGATTTAATTCAGAAAGTGGCGGTTTCTTATGACAGCCAAGGCAACAAGATATCGGAAGCGGTTTTGACGCTCGAGAAAGAAGCGGCGGTGAATTATGATTTAATTACGATTTCCGAGTACGTTGCAGATGCCCATGAATCTTATTTTGCGACAATAGCCGGCCGGCCGTACGAAGTTCGCCTGCGCGGTGAGACGCCGCTTTCGACGGCCATTTTATCAATTACCTACACTGAGGACATCTTAAAAAATTTAGATTTAATACCGGCTGATTTGCGTATCGGCTACCTTAGTTTCGATAAATTGCAGGGCGATTTTTATCGCGAGGATGGAAAATTAATTTATGTGCCTTCAATAGAAAACATTGCCCCGGAAAGCACGGTCAACGAAGTTTTTCCAGCCACAGCCGAAGAAAATTTAGTTTTGGATGATTTGCTGGCCTTGGCGACTCCAGAATCCACCGAGGTTTTGCCGGTTACTGTGCCGGAGACAGAGGTCACGCCAGAAGTTATAGCCGGACAACCCGTGGAAATTTGGGAAATTCTTAAAGCCAAGGACTTAGACGATAAAGTCGCAAATTCCATCACCTCGGTTTTAGAAACCGGCGTCCGAGAAGGGATTTTCGCCGTAGTCCCAATAAACGTTAATGATTTAATTGAGCTTTCAGCACCGCCCGTAATCGAACCCCCGGATATTCCGGAAGTTAAGGAAGTGATACCGGCGGTTGATAGCGATCAGGATTTATTAACCGATTCTGAAGAGCTTTTATACGGCACTAATCCTTTACTTCCGGACAGCGACGGCGACGGTTACAGCGACGGTAGCGAAGTTTTAAATTTATACAGCCCGGGTCGCGGCAAAGATGTGTCTTTGGAAGCGGATCATCAGTTCGCCCGCTGGAACAATTTGGATTACAATTATTCGATTTTGATTCCCGCAATCAATACGCCGCAAACACTTGATTCAACGCGAGATGTTATCTTTAAAGCCAACGATCAGGAATCAATTTTGCTCAGCGTGCAGGAGAACGACAATTACTTGAATCTGAAAGATTGGTTGTTGTTGATTTCCCCGGAAATGGACGTTGAAAAACTTAAAGAAATCACCACCCGCAAAATGGGTTTTCAAGCGCTGGCGACCCCAGATGGAACCACTTACTATTTGGCGATGCCCGGTAATCCTTTTGTTTACGTTTTTGCCTACACTTCCAAGAGTGAGTATACTTATTTAACGACCATTCGGATGATGGTGGAAAGTTTCGAATATCTTAAAGACAAATCGGATTTGCGTTATTGCGACGCATCGGCCGATTGCGTCATGGAGTATAATGTTCGGTACCGCAATAATTGCGAGCCCGGTTGTTATAATAAAAGCGCCATTGCGGACGCCAGTTGCGCTTATCAGGGCAAACCTTTTGATTCGACGCTCTCGTGCAGTTGCGATAGCCGGAGTTGCGTTCTGCGTTAACGGTTGGCCGTGGAATTATCAATCATCAACAAAACTAAATATCGTTTCCCGTCGGCGCCGTTTAAGCGGGCGTTATTGATCGGTCAGAAATTTTTAAAGTTGGCCGAAGGTGAATTGTCTTTAGCAGTAATTTCGCAGGTTGAGATAAAACGGATAAATCAATTGTACCGAGGCCAAGCTGAGCCGGCGACTGTGTTGTCTTTTGATTACGGAGAAATTGTTTTATGTCCTAGTTACATTAAAAAAAAATTTGGCGTGTCAGGGCCGGCGCTTCGCGATAAAATGGTCGTTTTGTTTATTCACGGGTTGGTTCATCTGGGCGGCTGGGATCATCAAAACGACGCCCGAGCGAAAGCCATGAGCGCCATGGAGGAAAAAATTTTAAAAAGTTATTATGCGTGATACAATCATCGCCGGTCTGGACATTGGTTCCAGCAAAATTCGTGTGGCAGTCGGACAAAAGATTGACGGCCACGAATTAAACATTGTCGGCTTAGCCGAGGTACCGTCTGAAGGAGTCAGCAAAGGGACGATCAAAAGCGTTGAGGACGCGGTGTCCAGTATTTCCCGGGCTTTTGAGTCTGCCGAACGGATGACGGGCGTGCCGGTTGAGCGTGCTTTGGTTTCGATTTCCGGCACTCATATTAAGTCCGATACTTCCAAGGGCGTGATCGCGGTCGCCAAGGCGGACGGAGAGATTAAGCCGGCTGATGTCGAGCGCGTAATCGAAGCGGCCCAGGCAGTATCCACGCCGCCGAATTACGAAATATTGCACGTTATTCCCAAAACTTTTACCGTTGACAGCCAATCCGGCATCAAGGATCCGGTCGGGATGACGGGCATCAGGTTAGAGGTGGAGGTGCAGATTATTCAGGGCTTGTCCACGCAGATTAAAAATTTGACCAAAGTAGTATATCGCGCCGGAGTGGAAGTTGATGATTTGGTGTTGGCGTCTTTGGCGGCTAGCGAGGCGGTCATAACTGCGCGCCAGAAAGAATTGGGCGTTTGCGTACTTTCTATTGGCGCGTCCACTACCGGGCTCGCGGTTTTTGAGGAAGGGGAAGTGATTCATTCCCACGTGATTCCGATTGGCGCCGGGCACATTACGAACGATATTGCGATCGGATTGCGGACTTCCATTGACACTGCCGAGGAAATCAAAATTAAATACGGTTCGGCCATGCCAGAGGAGATCGGACGCAAAGAAGATTTGGATTTGGCGCGAATTACTGAGGGCGAGGTTGGAGTAGTTTCCCGCCATCATATCGCCGAAATCATCGAAGCGCGGATGGAAGAAATTTTTAAACTTGCGGACGTGGAACTTGCGAAAATTGAGCGATCTGGTAAACTGCCGGCAGGCATTATTTTAACCGGCGGCGGGGCTAAGCTAGACGGTGTGATGCAGTTGGCGCGGCGGATATTTAAACTGCCGGCGGCCATCGGGTTTTGTCGAGCCGGCAAGATGGCTATAGACCGAGTCGAGGACCCGTCTGTGTCAACGGCGATCGGGCTGGTTTTGTGGGGTGAGCATCTGATCAAAAATTACGGCGCGAACGAGCGGATGTTTTCGAACAAAGCCGGCGAATTTTCCGCTAAGGTTAAAAAATGGTTTAAATCGTTTTTACCCTAGTATCAAGTAGTAAGTATCAAGTATTAAGTATAAAGAAAGATATTTGAATCTTGCGCGTTTCGCAATGCTTTATACCTGATACTTAATACTTAATACTATTTATACTATCTTATGATTTTCAGCAAAAAAAAATCGCAAAACGATGAGTTTGATCCGATGGTCGGCACAGTCACTGCTGTGGTGCCGCCGGTGGGAGACGCTGTTCACACCCAAGTTTTGGAAGTCAAACCGGGAATTGATACCTTCGCCAAAATCAAAGTGATTGGCGTGGGCGGTTCTGGCGGGTCGGCGGTTAACCGGATGGTGGAGTCCAATATTCGCGGCGTGGAATTTTTAGCCGTCAATACAGACGCGCAAGCGTTGCGGCAAAACAAAGCGACCATTAAATTGCACATTGGCAAAGGAATAACGCGCGGTTTGGGCGCTGGAATGAACCCGGAATTGGGGCGCAAGGCCGCCGAGGAAAGTTTAGAAGAAATCAAGCAAATGCTTTCGGGCGCGGATATGGTTTTTATCACCTGTGGTTTGGGCGGGGGTACTGGAACCGGCGCCAGCCCGGTGATTGCCGATATTGCTAAGGAACAAGGCGCTTTAACGATTGCGGTGGTTACGAAGCCGTTTGCTTTCGAAGGTGCCCAACGCCGAGGGATTTCTGAGCAGGGCCACAGCGACTTGGCCGAACGGGTGGACGCGATAGTCACCATTCCCAATGATCGGCTGTTGCAGATTATCGACAAGAAAACGTCGCTTTTGGATGCTTTTGGAGTGGCAGACGATGTTTTAAAGCAGGGCGTTCAAGGCATTTCTGATTTAATCACCATGCCGGGCTTAATCAATTTAGATTTTGCCGATGTTAAAGCGATTATGGAAGGCGCTGGTTCGGCCTTGATGGGAATCGGGCGCGGTTCAGGCGAGAACCGGGCGGTTGATGCGGCCAAGGCGGCGATTGATTCGCCTTTGCTTGAGGTATCAATCGACGGCGCCAAAGGTATTTTATTTACTGTGGCCGGCGGTAAGGATTTATCCATGCACGAGATCAGCGATGCCGCTCAAATTATCACTAAATCATCAGATCCCAATGCAAGAGTAATTTTTGGCGCGATCGTCGACGAAAAATTGGGCGACGAGGTTGTAATTACGGTGGTCGCTACTGGTTTTGCCGGCGATGACGGTTATAAAGGTTATAAAGATAATCGTTTGCGCGAACGCATTGGCACTATAAACGCGGGCGAGCCGGGTTTAACAGACATTAAAGCCACCGGTAATCGTGCGCCGATTAAGATCAAACCGCTTTCAACTTCCATGCCTGCGACTGGTCCTGCCGACGATGAACTGGAAATCCCGGCGTTTATCCGCAAAAGAATGATGGAAGAGGATTCGCAGTAGTCAATAATTTTTTGCCACTTAATAATAGTTTGGCAATGCCCACAAATAATCAAACAGATCAACAGCTAAAAATCGCTTGGGATAAAGCGATGGTTTTGCATAATGAAGGAAAGTTTGGCGAAGCGATTACCGCCTGGCAAGCGGTGCGTGAGCTTTTGCCGCGCGCTGAGCAGTGGTTGGCGGATTATAATCTAGCTGGATCGTTTTATGAAAACGGCCAATCAGACTTGGCGATAGCTCATTTCGAGGGTGCGATTGCGGAAATGCCGCCTGAGGAAAAGCCCAAATACGAAGCCGCGGCCGAAGACTGGGTGGCCTTAGCGCGGCAGGAAATTACTGAGGCGCAGTTAAACGTCAAGACAGCGGTGCAGATGGAGACAGGTCCTTTGGCTAATCTGGCCGAAATTCCTGCAGAAATGATTTTTGTGGATAACGCGCCAGCCCCAGTGTCGCCTATTATTGAGCCTTTGATTCAAACTCCTGCTGAGGTGCCTTCGGTTGCGCCAGCGGCAACAGTTGAGTCGGAAAAAATGCCGGAAGATCCGCCGGAAAATATTCCGATTAGGCTAATTCCTTTAGGCGGCGGCGAAGACATTGAGGTACCGGTTGAACCGGAAATTGAGGCACCAGTTGTTGAACAAGTCGCAGTTGCTGATGTCCCGCAAATTAGCGTTGAACAAATCGAACCAGCGCCAATTATTGATGTTGCGCCTGTAGCAAGCGCGCCGGTTGCGCCGCCTGTAGAAGACGCGGCAACGGTCGAAGAGCGTGCAAAGCTTGCCAGTTTGCTGGAGGAAGTAAAAACAATGACCCAGGAACGGCAAGCACTTGCTCAGCCGGAAAAATTTGATTGGCAGAATTTGGGCGCCAGCTTGCGCCAAGGCGTTGCGAATCTTAAGGATGCGGTAGCCGGTTTGGCGCGGCAAATTACTTAGTTTTTAAAAATTTTTGCAATAAACAGATTGTCTTTCGATAATCTGTTTTATCCAAATATATGGCAACAGAAAACATTGGTCAAGATAGAGTCGGCCTCGTTTCTATTCCTTCTCTGGAAGTGACTCAAGAGTCAGCGGTCGATTCACTTGAGGAATTACGAGGTAACCATGAGCAAGTTTTAAGGGACATAGTCGAAGCTTATCTTAACGAGACTGTTGGTGAAAAAAGCAGGGAATCGCTTGCTAACTATTTTCTATTAAAAGACCATCAGATAGAAGTTTTACGTCCGGCTGGTTCCCAAACAGGTAGATATCGCCTTACTTATGACGGACCCGGGGACAATTCCTTGGCCGATATTTTTAGTAAAGAAACATTTGACGAAGCTGTTGATTATATTTGGACTAATGGCGTTGTGCCTAAATTGGAGCAAGCGCCGAATGGGCCTATTAATGTCGATATAGTGACGGAGGAGCTAAAAAAGCTAGTTGTAACGGAAGAGTCGCCAAATTTTTTGAGTGGTGTTCTTGCGAACGAACAGGGCGATAAAACAGAGAAAAGCCGCGAAGCTCGTAAACAATTAGCAGAAGTGCTAGAAGCCCTGAATAGCGCAATCCTGGAAGAAACAAAGGCGATATTATCTACTAAAGAGGATACTAAAGAGGACATGGCGCGAGATAGGAAAGAGATTGAAGAATTAAAGACCATCAACAGTGGGTTGAGCCAACAGTTAAGCGATATATCACGGCAGCTTGCCGCTATAGAAGCGGCCGTAAATTCGCACCAGTTGGCTAGAATTGCCGAAGGTGGGCAAAATTTACCGCAAGAGCCACCAAAAGAGCAGTCGGTTGTTAATCAACAGAACGAAAATCCATCACAAGTGATTCATATAATAAATGATCAGCCCAAGGAATCTGTTGAAGAAAACGTAGAATTATCTCCTGAGGCGGCTGAAGCTAAAATGAAGCAAGAATTAGCAGAATTGTTGGAACAAGCTGGTGCTAAATTGAAAAGTTTGCAAGAGGAAAATAAACTCGGGCAAAATTATTATTGGATTAGAGACAGTGAATTTCTTGCAACTATAGATGAAATGAAAGATAAAACTGGCGAGGAGTTAAAGCTAGCTCTAGAATCAGAGGTGGATAAATATAAACAAATTTATGATAGTTGTGAAGGCGATGGTGTCGAACAAGCTCATTTATTTTTAAGTGATGTATACAGAAAGTTCGTTAAAATAGCTTCTGGTGCTCCTGGAGTTGCGGAAAATATCAAAGCGCGTTTAGCGCAAGCGGTAGAAAACCCAGCAGAAAAGATTATCGAAAACCCGGAAGTTTCTAAAGAATCAGCTGAATCAACTTTGGGGCCTTTGTTGCAAATGATGCAAAAGCTGCAGTACGAGTGGGGCAAAACAAGAGACGATTTACCCGGCATTGATAAGCCAGATGAAGATCCTGAAGTTATGGTTGTGGATAATATATTGGAGCGTATTTCTGAGATGATTAATTCGACACATCCGGATAATACTGCGCCACTTTCGGAAATGACGCAAGTGTTTGCCGAGGCGTTACCACAAATTAAGCGTGAGGAGAGTCGGCAGTTTTTACGCGAATTAGCAATGGATCTAGCCAGTTCTCTGCGCAGTGCTTCACCTGACCTCGCCGTCGCGATCGAGCAAGCTGTTCCTGCCGAAGCGGCGAAAATAATCGAACAAGAAGAGCTGGAGATGCCAGAGATACGCCAGGCCTTGGCAGTCAGAATCGCAGGGGCAAAAGAATACCTTAAAGTGTTGGAAGAGGGTCACAAGATCGACGAGGTGGCGTTAAATGAGCTAAAGGGAACTCTAGATTTATGGAGTGCGGGCATTCAAGATCCGAGTAAAGTTGCCTTGTCTGATATCCCACCAGTATGGGGATCAATCTGCGCGCGAAATTTTAATGCATTCGATGGTAATCAAGACGCTCTTTCGTTTTTAGCGAGTTTTGGCATTGATTACATAGAAATTATTAAGCCTACCGATCCAGCTTTAGCGCAAGCAATGCACGAAGCAATTCCGCCTGAAACGCGTGATTCAATGGATAAGGTGCTCGGCAGAAACGAGGCGGCGGATATAATATCAAAAACAATCATTCGTTTGAAGGGTTTTCTGGATGCAGATCAAATTGATTTAGATCAATACAACCCGCTATACGATACTTTGCAGAAGTTGGCGGATCAACTTAACGATAATAAATCCGTTGATGAGTTTGTGGCTAATTTAAGAATTTTGCCGGATTCTTGGCGCCAAGCATACGATCAGTGTAAGTCTATACTTGGCATGCAACTTTTAGCTAGATTTGCCGCAGAATTGATAAGTTGCCTGCAAACATGGGTGCCGGAAATGGCCATAGCGTTACAAGAAGTTATTCCGCCGGATGTGGCCAAATTCAAGCAATTACAAAATTTGGCCGAAGCGGCGTAGAATTTTTTTCGATCAAAGATTTTTTTATACATCTTTAATGTAGTCAAGAGAGGGATTATATTAAGGAGAAATAATAATATGTCAACAATAGGTGAGTCTATTTCGCAGGAACAGGCTAATGCGATGCGGCAGGTAGCGGAAAACGTGGGAAAACAAGAGGCAGTAGAACCGCTGGTCCAAGATGTGGCAGACCAACAAGAAGTAAAACCACAAAACTGGCAGGAGGCTTGGCAGCAAGCCAAATCAAAAGGTGATGAACGGGTAGATAAGGCCAGCGGTTGGTTCACTCGCTTCAAGGACCGAGTAAGCGGTGTTTTAAGTAAATTTGGTAGCCGAGCTAAAGACGGGGCGACGATTATAGCCGCTACTCCAGAAATGATTCCTTATGCGGCTGGTTACACAGTTGATAAAGTAAAAGATGCCGGTAACCGGGTAGCTGGTGCAGCTGGTCGAGGATTGGATATGGCTAGTGAACATGTCGTTTCAGGCATGCAAAGCGTCGGCGATTTTGGGAAGACTACTGCAACAAGAACAATTGAAGCTGGTAAAGCAATTGGTCAAGGAGCTCTGACAGTCGGTGAACTTGGTGTTGGCGCTGTTTATTTGGGTGGACGGGAATTAGTCAGAGCCGGTGGCGCTGGTTTAGAAACCATCAAAGATGCGGGTACCCTGCTTACAGGTAAAGCCGCTGAAAAGTTGACGCAAATGAAGGATAAAGGTGTTGATACTTACGAAACGATTGCGCTTACTGCTATGGAGGGTGCTTCGATCGCTAAAAATAGTTTACAAGAGCGTATCAATAAAATTAAAACCTGGGGCACCGAGACTACCGGTAAGGTGCAAAATGGTGTGGCAAGCGAGTGGAATGGGGCTAAAGTAGTGACTGCCGGCTGGCTTGAAACGAGACGTCGCGCGAAATTAGATAAGTTAGGTGCAGTTGATAAAAGCGAGGTCGAGTCGCTAGTGCAAAAAATAGAGCAAATGCAGGTCGAACTTGCCAAGTTGAATACCGCTAAAGAAAGTTTGGAAGCAGATATGCAACTTGTGGGTGAATTAATATAAAAATATTAACATCTAAGACTATGAATTCTACAAAACTAATCAATATTATCCAATCAAGTAGCATGCCGCTAGAAAAAAAAGCAGATTTAATTAGCCAAATACAGGCTCAAGGCATATCTAAGAATATTAGGCAAGTTGCATTAACAGCGATTAATGCTCACATTAAACAATTAGAAGCACAAGCAGTTGAGGCAGATTTTAAATTACGCGCTACATTACAACAAGTGGCATCGGATTTGGTGGCCGAATTTACCGGAGAAGAGGAGAAGCAAGAGCAGTTAAACATAATAGTAAAGGAAGCTGACAGGCGCATGGTAGCGGCGGAGGATGATTTTAATGAGGAACAAGACGCTAATGAGCAAATTTTGAATGCCGTCGAACTCAATCTTGCAGTTGCTACGGCCAAAAGTCAGGCAATGTAAAATTGGCTTATGGCGAAGTTAACTTTTCATTTTTTTTATGTCCCAAAAAGAGGTGATCCAACAATTTGTCGACGAATTAATCAAACAAGCCAGTCTGGATGATTTGCCAGGGGAGCTTTTGGACGAGCAAAAGAAAAATCTGCTGGCCGAAGTTGAACGCCGGTTGGGGTTGGCCGTGGCCCGGCATTTGGAAGGGGAGGATTTGGACGAACTGTCGCGCTTGCTCGAGACCGAGGATATCGAAACAGAAACCCTCTTGGAATTTTTCCGGTCCAAGGTGGCTAATTTTGACGAGCTGGTCAAAGAAACCCTAACCAAATTCGCCACTGAATTTTTGCAGTCATTCCCGGCCGAGATTAAGGTATAGCAGTTTTTTTATGCCCGGTGAAGTCCTTAACCAAATTGATTCAACTGTTGTTTTTAATCCAGCTAAAGAGCCGGATGTTTTAAATTTGAAGGCAGAAACTTTGCCGCCGGAAAAAATGGACGCGCTGATTAAGGAGTTAACAGAAACCTTAGAGAATCCTAATTTAGATTTATCAATCGAAGAATCAACAGAAGTAAATAAAACTTTGCAAATTTATCTCGCTTTACGGCAGGAGCGCGCAGAACTGGCAGATAAGTCAAACGAATCACGTGAGGAGAAAAATAAATTAACCGGGACGGCCGGAGCGTTACAGCAGGAACTTGCAGACGTAACCAAATCGGTAGAAGAGTTAAAGTCTAATCCAGGCCTTCAACCAGTCGAAGTTATGCAGAAGGATTTGGCGAGCCTTGATTATATCGAACTCGATCCAGCCAAAGTGCTGAAAGGCCTTCAACCAGCGGACATTCAAAAATTAAATGAGTTTTATGTTACCGGCGAACCAGGCCAAGCTGAAAAATTATTGCTTGAAAAATTGGATGAGCTCAAGCTCGAACTGCCGCCAAATTTGCAAGATGCGTACGAAAAACAAAAAAATGCTGTCGTCGAAAGAGTGCGCGAGACAATACAGGCGAAACTGGATCGGGAAATTTTGGAGGAAATGAGCAAGACTGATGTCGGCAAGTTTGTTAAGAGTTGGCTTATCAATATGAGCGTGGCCGTGGGTGTCGGCGCGGGCGTTGGCGCTTTGGCGGCCGCTATTATTGGCACAGGCGGCCTGGCAGCGGTTGTAGCAGCTGGCATCTCTGGTGGAACTTTAGCTGGGGGTAGAATAGGTTTCAACGCCTTGCGCGAGAAGTTTGGGAAAAAGAAGCAAGAGCGCCTGGCTGAAGCTCAAACCAAGGCCAGCGAAAAGGTTAGAGGCCGTTATGAAGAAGCCATCACCGCGGCTAAGGAGAATAAAGATAATTCCGACGCTAAACCAGAAATCGCCTTGATTCGCAATGAGCGCGATTTAGCGGCATTATTGATTTATGCGACCAGAGAAATTTCCGGTGAACACATTCTCGAAGCCTGGAAATTAAAAACTCCGGAATTTGCGCGAGGATCAGGCACCGAGGCTCCGATCAATCCTATAGAGGAACAACCAACAGAACCGTTGCCTGCGGATGTGCTGGCGGCATTGCCTGGTTTAGAGCCGGCTTTGTATGCGAAAGTTCGTGAGAGTTTAGAAGTTAAATATGGCGACGCGATGAAAGTTGAACAGCTTAATAAAGCCGCGTTATTAGAATCAAAAGTTTTAATGCAAAATTTGCGAACTGGAATAGAAGGCAAAGAGCTTTTAGCGATGATGCGACAGAATAAGCCTGGGTACGTTGAAAAATTAGAGCAGTTCATGTCTTTGCGCGGTGGACAGATCAACAAAGGACAAGATGAGCGTGTTCAAATCGCGGCGATCACCGGAATTGGCATCGGAACTTCGGTGGCAATTTCTGCTACCTCGCATATATTTAAAGGGGCTGGCATAGCTGTTGCCGCCGCCTCTGGCTATGTCTTGGGAATGGCCAAAGATAGCGATAAAGGTTTTTGGAAAGATCAACAGCGGATTAGTTTAGAGGTGGCTGGTATTTTGGATACGCAGGAGCCGTTATTAGCACAGCCGCCGGATGTTACTGACCAAGGAGAAACTCAGTTGGCGGGCTTAGTTAATATTGCCGATTCAATGGAAGCTCGTTTGCAAGCTGGCCTGCTTGATATTGATGCGATTGTTAAAGCGCGCGCTGAAAATTTTGTCCATACAGTTCGGACTCGCGAAGCGAGCTGGCAAAAGTCATACGATGAACTTAAAAAGCAATTAGCAGATCGCTTCCAGGCGATGACGACCCAGACCGAAGCTGATATTGTCGAAGTCAAGAAGGCTATGAAGAGAGAGGGTCGGAAGGGGGCATGGAAAGGGTTGGCGAGAGCGGCGCTGACAGCTGTTACCGGAGTTGGTGTGGGAGCTCTTTTTACAGCTGGTATTGGCGAGTTACAGCACGCTTCAGCTGATGATCAAACGTCGACTTCTGGGAAACCGAACGACGGCAGTACACCTGACAATAACAAACAGCCAGACGGCGGCGGTACACCAGATAACAGCAAACTGCCGGGCCTCGGCGGTACGCTTGATAAAGACAACCAGCCGCCTGCTGTTACGCCTGATAATAAAGACAGTCAACCACTTGCTGTCACACCAGATAACAGCAAACTGCCTACAGAACACAGGACCGATAACATTGTCACTAGTGCAGAGCACAAGGGGGCGCCGGTCGGCCCTTCTCATCAAGTAAAAATTGAACAGCTTTTCCATGAGGGTGCGACGATTAGCCCAGATAATTTTGATCTCGTCATTACTCACCATGGCGAGAGTTACGAACATTCTTTGATTCGCCAGTTCGAAGCGCAAGCCGATGATTGGAAAG
>MHJY01000023.1 GCA_001818235.1 Candidatus Jacksonbacteria bacterium RIFOXYB2_FULL_44_15
TGGTGATGGGGAAATGATGAAAAGATCTTCGGCTAGATACTTAGCCAGTCCTTTTACCTCGGCAATTTTTATTAAGACTGCATCTGGTACATTTTTTAATAAAATTGTGCCCAAAGGTTTCCCTGCTTGCCATTCCTTGAGGTCATGATAAGTAGCAAGATCATTCTCTTTACCACTAAGATCGAGTCTCCAGGAATTAATCCCGAAACCGTATTTAGAATCATACCCAGGTGTTAAATACCCTCCCGAAAACACATACTCATCTGTCTGGAGGGCGAGGTAATCGCAGGGCAAAGCCCAAAAGGTGATATCTAACCAACGGATGTTGGTTGGCAGATCGCTCGCATAGACATCAACAAGCAATTTTCCATCAACAGGAACCCCTTGAGGTCTTAGTATTAACCTCGGAGTCGGCGTTTTTTCCGCCGGGTTCAGCACCCAAATTGTTAGAGGTTCTCTTATTAGATCGAGTTCCTCGATTGTTGCGCCGGGTTCGTAATTCAACCCGATTCGGCTAGTTCCGGACACAGCATCGTCCTTGACTTTGAAGTGCAGAAATAAATGGTCAAAGACTTCAAAGACAGCATCTCGCTGCACAGCTTGTGCATCCTGAGGAGTTAATGTTATACGGGTTACTCCAGGGGCAAGTAATTCATACGTTGTTTTGTATGCAGGATGCATGGGCGTTGTAAGTAGCTCTAAACGCCCGGAGTCAAAATTGACTCTAAATTGAGTTTTGAAGTTTGCCCAATTTGCGTATCTTGGAGAACCGGAGCCAGTTTGCCCTGTAAGAAGTAATTCAAGATCGAACTCTTCTGACGGGGTTGCGGTAAGTGGTTTTGCCAGATTGCTAAAATCCTCCAGAACCGTAGCCCACCTTACGTATAAATTCGACGCAAGAGCCGCATTGAGGTTGATGACTAAAAAGGCGATTACTAAAAACGCTACGAAGAAAATTTTTTTTCCGATCATTTTGCGAACCTCCCGAAGCATTTTTTGCTTCTTTTTTTGGGTTATGAAATTGACAACAACGCAAGAAACCAGAAACGCCAAGTAGGTTGTACTTGGACGTGTCATTTAAACACATTTTTTCGATTCTGTCAAAAAACCCTACCTCCTCTTAAACCACTTCTCCAGCTCCGGCCAGGTCAACTGATATGTAGTCGGCCGACCATGGGGGCAGGATTGGTTGTTGGGAGTTTGTTCTAAAGTTTTGATCAGCGCCAATTGTTCGGGTTGCGTCAAAGTATCGCCGAATTTCACGGCACTGTGGCAGGCGAGCAAATGCAGGATCTCTTTTTTTAAATCATCAAGACCGGTAACTTTGGTTTCTTCGGCCAGTTCACGAATCACTTCCTTAATTAAAGCCGCTGGGTCTGGAATTTTTAAGGCCGCCGGCACACTTTGCAGATTAAAAGTATTGCCGCCGAAAGGCTCGATTTCCAAACCCAAACCGTCAAAAATCGTCAAATTGTTTTCCAGAATATTTTTTTGACTCGGCGCCAGCTCAAAATTTATCGGTAATGCCAAAAGCTGTTTTTTAACGCCGGTTTTTTCCTCTGCATCACGGACAAGATTTTCGTAGTTGATGCGTTCGCTGGCTGCGTGCTGGTCAATCAAAAGTAGGCCGCTCTCATTTTCGATCAAAATATAGGCCTGATGCAGTTGCCCTAAAAGCCGCCACTGAGTATCAATTATAGTTGGCGATGGCGTTTGATCATCAGCAGAACTTTTTTGTTCGGCCAGCAAAGTTGGTTGTAAATCAAACTTTCGATACTGATGCTGGCTTGGTTGCGTCTCGCGATCAAACGATCTTCCAGAAAGACGCCAGGGATAAGTGGGCTTAGAAGTTAAAATCGGTGAACGATCTAGAATACTGCCAGCTGGTTTAAAGGACGTTTGCCCAAGGGCTCGTTTGACGGCGGCTTCGATAAAGCCAAAAATTTGCCCGGGATTTTCGTGGCGCACTTCCAGTTTTCGCGGGTGGACGTTAAAGTCAGCCCGGCCCGGTGCAACCGTCAAAGACAAAATTAAATTCGGTTGCAAGCGTTCCATAATCAATCCGCCATAAGCGCGACGTGTGGCTTTTAAAATCAAACCGTCTTTAACCGGCCGATTGTTGATAAAAATATATTGGTACTGGGCAGTCGGCACAGCTGTTTCTGGCTTGCTGACCAGCCCTTTGATTCGATAGTCCCCGGCGGCAAAATCAATCTTGAGCATGTTTGCTAATAATTCTTTGCCCAGCAAATCAGCGACCCGATCTTCCCAAATTGTTTTTTCTTCCAGTTGTTGAATCAAACGGCCGTTATGTTTTAGCGTCAAAGTGATTTGCGGATTTATCAAAGCAATAGTAATAAAAATATCCGAGAGATGATTAAATTCGGTCTGATCACTTTTTAGGAATTTTTGGCGGGCTGGAATATTGTAGAATAGATTTTGGCAGGTGACTGTGGTGCCGACGTTTAAAGCGGCTGGCTTCAGCAACGGCTGGGTCGGCTGATTTTGGGCGTCGGTAGCCAAAATTTGCCCAACAGAGTCATTATTAGTCCGACTGCCAATACTAAACTCTGATACGGCCGCGACGCTCGAAAGTGCCTCGCCGCGAAAACCTAAAGTCGTCAGCTGATACAAATCCTCAATCGTGCTGATTTTGCTGGTGGCGTGTGGAAGGATGGATAGTTTAAGGTCAGCCAATTCCATACCGAAACCGTTGTCGGTAACTTTAATCAGTTTTTTGCCGCCTTGTTCGATTTCAACCTCAATTTGCGTCGCGCCGGCGTCGAGCGCGTTTTCGAGGAGTTCTTTTACCACCGAAGCCGGCCGTTCCACCACTTCACCGGCCGCGATTTTATTGATGAGAGTTTGGGGGAGGAGGTGAATCATGAATGAATTAGTTATTTGGTTAACGGGTTGTGGATTTTTTAACCTCCGTCAAGACGATTTTTACCCCCGTCAAGACGGGGTCGAAATTTTTTAACAAGCTTATCTTGTCTTTCTACCCTGTCTTGACAGGGGTGATAACACGATGAGCTTTAAAATCAGTTAACTCAGTTGTTCCATTACTATCCTCGTCAACTGCAATAATATTCCGCACAATATTACATGCAAAATCGAAGCCATATTTATCAGCAATATAACTAAAACTGCAAAACTGGCTGTCGTATAATTCTTGAAAATTACTGACCTCTTTATGCTTGAGTAAATTACCGATAATATAAGCAATAATATTCCAATAGACCTGATCGTCGTTTTTAACCCATAAAACTCTTATTGATTGCCAAAAATCCTTGTAAGGAACAGTAAAATTTTTTCTGTATTCTCTGGAGATGTTATTTTTAATAAATCGTTTAACAAACGTTACTTGGGATCCTGCTTGAGCAAAAAATATTAGATGAATATGGTTTAGAGGTATGGCGAATGCTTGTAAAGGAATATTCCAGGAAGTTTTTAATTTTTTAACAAAATTTAGGGCTAATTGTTTTTGATTATCTTCCTTAAAGTAAGGATAGTGTAAAAAGGTGCTGACGGTTAGGAAATAGTAGCAGTTGTCTGGCCATTCAATATGATTTTTTTTAGGTAATGGGTGTAGCATTTAGTTGTTTTTAACCCCGTCCCTCCACAGGCGGGCAGGCAAGACGGAGTGGAAATTTTTGACAAGCTTATTTTGTCTTTCTACCCTGTCTTGACAGGGATAGTCAAGACGGAGCAGAAACTTTCATCAGGCCGGGGTCGAAATTTTTTTTACAATTTCATTCAGCATCTCCAGCGCCTGCAGGGGTGTCAGCGAATTCGGATCAACCGTTGCCAACTGCTCAAGAATTTCCTTAGACGCCGCGTCAACCGTTGGTTTTGCAGGCCGAGCCGGCACTATCAGCCGCAATTGCCCGCTGTGCGCGTCTTCCAAACTGCTGAGGATTTTTTTGGAATTGGTTATAAGCTCGCGCGGCAATCCAGCCAGGCGCGCTACCTCGATTCCGTAGCTGTCTGATGTTCCTCCTTCCTGAATTTGGTATAAAAAAATCACCTGTCCTTGGTGCTGGGTAACCGCGATGCTCATATTTTTGGCTTTTGGTAATTTGGTGGCCACTTCAATCAACTCGTGATAATGCGTGGCAAATAAGGTTTTCGCGCCGATCACGTCGTGCAGATATTCCAGTACTGCCCAGGCAATCGCCAGGCCGTCATAGGTGGAAGTGCCGCGGCCGAGTTCGTCCAAGATTATCAAACTGCGATTAGTCGCGTTATGCAAAATATTGGCTGTTTCCTGCATTTCCACCATAAAAGTTGATTGCCCGCGGCTTACGTTGTCTGCCGCGCCGACCCGGGTAAAAATTCGGTCAACTATGGCAATTTTCGCGGACTGCGCCGGAACAAAAGAGCCGATTTGCGCCAAGAGCGTAATCAGCGCCACCTGCCGTAAATAGCTCGACTTGCCGCTCATGTTGGGGCCGGTCAGCAAAATTATTTGAGGTCCGTCATTGTCCAAATAAACATCATTGGGAATGTATGATTTGTCGGCGAGTAATTTTTCGATCACCGGATGGCGCCCGGCTTTAATGATAATTTTTCCGTGTTCGTTAATTACCGGCTGGACATAATTATTTTGCCGAGCGATTTTGGCGAAGGCGGTTAGCACATCGAGCGCGGCGGTGGCGGCGGCGGTTTTCTGCAAGGCCGGGATATGGGTCGCCACCTCTTGGCGCAAGGCCAAAAACAAATTGTACTCCAGGGTTTTGATTTTTTCTTCGGCGGTTAAAATTTTTTCTTCAAATTCTTTAAGCTCTGGGGTGATGAAGCGTTCGGCGTTGACCAGCGTTTGCTTGCGGATGTAGTCAGCCGGAACGTTGGCCGAATTGGCGTGGCTGACTTCGATATAATAGCCGAAAACCGAGTTATATTTAATTTTTAAGGAGCTGATGCCGGTGCGCTTGATTTCGCGGGCCGTCAAATTTTTTATCCAGTCCCGGCCATCACGGGTTAAGCTCCTCAGTTCATCTAACTCGCCGTTAAAACCGTCTTTGATGATGTTGCCTTCGGTAATTTCTATTGGCGGTTCTTGGGCCAGGCCACGGTCTAATAGATTGATCAAACTAGCGTGATCATTCAAGGAATCAATGATTTGCCTGATTAAGGTTGGCGAGGCCTCTTTGGGTATCATTTTTTTTACTTCCTGGATATTTTTTATACTCTCGCGTAGCCCCAGCAAATCGCGGCCATTGGCCCGCTCCAAACCGATTTTCCCCAACACTCGTTCGATGTCAGTAATTTTATTTAGATACTGTTGTAAAGGAGCGATGTTCACTGATTCTCGGAGAAAGGCGACTGCTAACCAGCGTGCCGCAATCTGTTTGGCGTCCAAGAGCGGATTTAAAAGCCAAGTGCGTAACAGCCGTCCTCCCATGGCGGTTTTGGTGTCATCAATTATTCCTAGAAGCGACCCGTCGCGTGAATTGTCGTGGCGCGTTGCCAAAAGTTCCAAATTGCGAATCGCGCTTTCATCCATAATCAAACAATCGGCAAAATTATATTGTTGTAGTCGATTAAAATGCGCGAGAGGGGTTTTTTGCGTGTCTTTTAGATAGTCTAAAAGTATTGCGGCGGCTTCGGTTGCAATGGCCATTTTTTCCAGTCCAAAGCCGTGCAAATTTTTAACTTGGAAGTGCTCAGTCAGTGATTTATAGGCGTTAAAGCCAAGGTTTGGTTGATGAGTATGGATCACTGCTTCTCTGATCGCGTCGTCTAAGTCTTTTATGATCGTAGAATTTTGCGGCAGGGTGATAATCTCGCTGGGATTCAAGCGAAAAAGCGCTGATTTTAAGAGTTCCATGTCAGCGGTCTCATTTGTCTGGAATTCGCCGGTACCAACATCTGCCAAACTCAAACCCCAGATGGCGCCTTTTTTAAAGAGGGCGGCGACATAATTGTTGATTTTTTCTTCCAAAAATCCCGAATTTAAGGTGGTGCCGGGGGTCACAATCCGAATAATTTTCCGCTCCACCAGCCCAAGACCGGCAGGAGAGACTTGATCGCAAATTGCCACTTTATGGCCGGCTTTGGTAAGTTTTACCAAATATTGCTCAGCGGCATGATGCGGTATGCCGCACATCGGTATCTCGTTCGGCAGGCCTTTGTAGCGGGCGGTTAGGGTAATTCCCAAAATTTTTGAGCTGATAACGGCGTCTGGCCCGAACATTTCGTAAAAATCGCCCAAACGGAAAAAAATTATCGCGTCCGAATATTGTTGCTTGATTTTGTGATATTGTTTCAGCATCGGCGTCGGTTCAGCCATAGTATTTTTATCATAG
This sequence comes from Candidatus Jacksonbacteria bacterium RIFOXYB2_FULL_44_15, assembly GCA_001818235.1. Lineage (GTDB taxonomy): Bacteria > Patescibacteriota > Patescibacteriia > UBA9629 > UBA9629 > UBA9629. The sequence continues at coordinate 6,309 of MHJY01000023.1, forward strand.
TTGATTTTAATGCCGTGTGCAAATCAGAATTTTGTGGTAGTATCAAAAATATATATTATGATACTTGAATGTACCATTGAAAAATTAGTTTTTGGCGGACAGGCCCTCGGGCACGTTGATGGCCAGGCTGTTTTTGTTTGGAATGCCTTGCCCGGGGAAATCGTCAAAGTGGAAGTCATCAATAAAAAACGCGGGGTGATTTTTGGTCGGGCAATCAAAATTTTAAAAGCATCGCCCCAGCGCGTTTTACCCCAGGAAGATCATTATTTGTCTTGCAGTCCTTGGCAGATTATGGACGCGGCTCTGGAAAACGAATGGAAAGGTAAAATCGCGGCTGAGGGATTTAGCCGTTTAGCCAAGATTGACCTGCCGAATACTCAAGTAATTGCTGATGATCGGCTTTTTGGCTACCGCAACAAAATGGAGTACAGTTTTTGGGAAGAAAACGGCCGAATACAGCTGGCTTTTTTTGAGCGTGGCAAGAAACATAAATTTCCGATTGATGTTTGCGCGCTGGCCGCACCGGAAATCAATGTCAAAGCCGCGGAAATTGTCGACTGGTTAAATCAAATCAAAGCCACCCGGCAACAGGTTAAAAGTTTGATTCTACGCTCTGCCGGCAAGACGGTTATTGCTGGTTTGTTTGTGACGGATAGAAGTTGGTCATGTCAGCCCTGCGAAGGCAGGGATCTATGTGATAGTAACTATTGTATAGATTCCCGCCTGCGCGGGAATGACAAAGTCTCTAACCTCCAAATATTCTATTCTGATCGACGCAGTCCGGCGTCGCGGCCAGACGCGCTTTTGTACTTGCAAGGAGAAATGGTTTTAACCGAAAAATTGCTGGGTAAGACTTTAACGTATGGCCTGCAATCATTTTTCCAGATCAATCCGCTACTTTTTACCCTGGCGTTGGAATCAATTGCTAAGTTTTTGAATCAAGACACAGTCGTTGATTTCTACTCTGGCGTCGGCGCCATTTCAATCGCCTTGGCAGACAAAATCAAGCAAGCGATTTTAGTGGAAAGCGAACCCGAAGCGGCCAAGTTTGCCGCGCACAACGTCAAATTCAACAACCTCAACAATTTTACTGTTTTAACCGGGCCGGCGGAAAAATTGCGCGAAGAAATCAAATCTGACCGTCTGATTATTTTTGATCCGCCGCGCGCCGGGCTTCACCCTAAAATTATCACTCAACTTTTAGAAGTTAAACCACCGCGGATTATCTATTTAGCCTGCGATCTGGCCACGCAAGCGCGCGATGTGGCACTTTTGTCTACCAATTATAAGCTCATTTTCAACGAACTCTACAATTTTTTTCCCCGTACCCCGCACATGGAGTCCTTGGTGGTGCTGGAAGCTGGTGGTTGACAAAATTTTGAATTCGTAATAAAATAATACTAGTATGAATGTAGGATTTATTACAAAATCAAATCAAAAAGGGCAAATTGTTATCCCGAAAGCGATTAGAGATAATTTAGGTATTGAGGCCGAGTCTTCTTTTAATATTATTGTAAGAGGACAAGGAATTTATCTTTATCCAATTAGCGAGGTAATTGGACCAGTAGACACTGAAAATTCTTATTTAGAGATTTTAAAGAAGACTAAAGGCGCTTGGCATAATGATAACTGGGAAGAGACTGTTAAGGCTAGACGCAAAATTGAGCTCAAAGCAGCTAAGAAGAGAAAAGAATTATGGTAATTCTGGATACTAATATTATTATTGACCATTTACGGGCGTCAAAATCTGGGTCTGCTACATTATTAATGCGTTTGTCGGAGATAAAGCCAAAAGAGCTTTTAGCATTATCAGTGATATCTGTACAGGAGCTATATACTGGTCAAAGCACGCTTGACGTTCAACGGGAACAGCTATTATTAGGAAGCATCGCTCCGCTTAAGATTTTGCCTTATACTTATGAGGTAGCGCATTTAGCTGGTATGATTGCTCGTGATCTGCCGCGTCCGATCGCGCTAGCTGATGCCGCGATTGCGGCGGCGACAATCATAAATGGCGGTCAGTTGTTTACTTTAAACCAGAAGCATTTTCAAGGTATCGAAAATTTAGAGTTTATGACTATTGGCTGATTTTAGATTTTTAAAGACTGTAGGTCTTTTTTTGTTTGGTGAATAAATAAAAATGAGCAGTTAGATTTTGGAGTGAATCTAACTGTTTTTTAGTTGTTCGTTAATAACATTGTCCGAGAGTCCCAAAAGAGCTACAATAGTATAGTAAGGTGTTAACTTTAAAAAATATGCCCAAAACAGAAATCGCGTCTTTGGATTATTCAGTTTTGGAGGGAGAAGCGGTGCTTAAGGAACTCAAATCGTCAATAGCCGGGCTTTCGGAGGCTGAGACCAGGCGCCGTTTGCGGCAGTATGGCGAAAATAAATTAGCTAAAAAACGCGAGCGCAGTATTGTCGCGGAATATTTTTCTTATTTTAAAAGTCCGCTGATTATCATTTTATTAATCGCCACCGGGGTCTCGGTTTTTTTTGGCGAAGTGATTGACGCCTCGATTATTGGCGTTATGATTTTTTTAAGCGTGACTTTGGATTTTTTCGAGGAGCACACCGCTAATCAGGCGGCAAAAAAATTAAGTGAGAGCATAAAAACCACCTCGACGGTGATCCGGGGCAATCAAAAGAAGGAAATAAAAACAGCGGAGATTTGTTTAGGCGACATCATTTTTCTTTCGGCCGGAGATTTAGTGCCGGCTGATGCCCGGATAATTTGGGCAGACGATTTTTTTGTTAATCA
>MHJY01000024.1:0-2541 GCA_001818235.1 Candidatus Jacksonbacteria bacterium RIFOXYB2_FULL_44_15
TGTCCCCAGGTGCCAGTACAAGCTGAGCCTTGTGCTGGGTAAAAGGGCGGTTGTGTATTTGTCTCTGGTTGCCAGGTGCACGCGGCGCCAGCTGGGCAAACACAAACCATGCCATTGTAATGAGCAGTGCTGTCTACTTTAAGATCGATTCCGCCAGCGGCAAAAGTATTGCCAGTGGAAGTTTCGGTGTCTTGGTAGAAAGCGGTGGTCACGCCGGCCGCGATGGCGACGACAGCGGCGATGACGCTTAGACTAAGAAGAATTCTCTTCATAACGCTTTGTCCTTGCAGTCAATCGTTGCTTCCAACGACTGAGCGCAGGAGAAATTAGTTTTTCGTTTGATTCACTTTTAAAAATTTTTCGATTACTATCTGCCCAACTATTGTCATTCCGAGCGTAGTCGAGGAATCGCTTTTTTTATTTAAACAAGGCCTGCCTGCTAGCAGGGATCCCACCCAAAGGGTGATCAGCCTCTGGCTGGCCTCGACAAGCTCGGGATGACAGAAAACCACATTTACAAATTTGTATCGTCGTACCAGATGAGTCCAGTTTCAAATAAATATTGTGTTGGATTCCAGGCGGTCATGCCGGCTTCGTTCCAATCAGCAGTTAAGACCAGCCAGACTTTTTTATCTTTGAGATCAGTGCTCAGCTCCACATCACCATTTAGCGTAATGCTCCCATCAGCGCCAGAGACAGCAGTGTCAATTGTCTTTCCGCTAAACCATGGGTCAGTGCCGACGACCAGCGTGTAACTAGTACTGGCAGAGGGCGCATAGCCCTCAAAATCAAAATCAAAAGTCGGGTTTTTGGGGACAAAAGTCAAAATACCTTGAATATCATCAGCCTGGGTGATTTTCCAGTAATACGCATCATCTTTTTTCTCGATCTTGTTGTCTAAAACCACTTTGCCTTTTACCTGCTCAGCTTTTACCTCAATATCAAAAGTCATGATATCGCCCTGGGCCCAGTTGGTGGTTTCTTCGGCCATCTTATAGCTTTGCTCAACTTTCATTTTGCCGCCAGCCGGAATCAAGCCCAAATAAACGTAGTGGTCATAAGCGCTGGTATCTGGATTATAGTAAACGTCTTTGATGCTAACCTCATCATCGTAAATCGTTTGCCACCAAACTTCTGTTCCAGTCGCATCGAAAACGTGGACAATCAAATCATACTTAATCGCTTTGTCAATCTGATTATCCTCGGCAGTCGGGGTTGAGCAGGTTTTGGCGGCATTGTCCCAAGTGCCGTTTTCTTCTATACATTCCGGTTCGGTTTGAACGCCAGTGGAGAAAGCGGTTAAAGGATCGATAATTATGCGTTTGTAGACGTCAACCGGGTTGGCTGATGGGCCGGCATTTTGAACCTCAAAATTGATGTAGTCAGTGTAGCCGGGCTTCATGTCTTTTAAAGCAAATTGCTGGGACCAAGGGTTTTGATCATTGATCGAAATATCGATCGTGCCGACGGATAAGGTATTGCCAACTGATTTTTCGGTGTCAGAGAAGTAGGACGCGGTAATTCCGACGCTGGCCGCGGCGACGAGCATAATAATCGAAACACTTAATAGAATTTTTTTCATAGGCAAATAAAATAAGCCAACCACTTGACGTAAGTCGGCTCGAATTGATTATTAAAAAAGGGCGAAACTAGACGAGGGCAGTCTAGTTTTAAGACTTGCTCCATGCTGGCCTTAATAATTAAAAAAAGAGGGAATCCCTCCTAGATGATTTTTTGAGCTTTAAATTGAGTATACACTAAAGCCGCGGGAAAAGCAACTTTAACGAATGGGTTAATTGGTTAAAGTGAATAACCAATCTCCAAGATACAAGTATCCAAATAAATTACAATAATCAATAACCAAATAATTTGATTATTGGCTATTTGAAAATTGGTTATTATTTGGACACTTGGTTATTGTTTCTTGGAAAGTCGTGTTTAGAAATTAAAACAGTCGTTTGCGTTATAATACTGCTATTCGTTCAGTCAGTCCTTCAACAAAATGCACGCGGACCGAAACTAAGGCGATAATCAGGACGATTGCCATTAATGTTTGGAAAATAACCGGTTTATGCTGGATCTCGATGCGGACAAAAATATTGATGAATAATGCCAGCGTCAATAATCCAATGATGCCGACGAATGCCCAGCGCGAGGCGCGCAGTAAGGAGAGGGCGAGATTTAATAAACCGTGATCATTATTCGAGAAAACTTGAATTGTCGTCGGCGCGGCTGTCAACAGTTCTGGGTTAGGACTGGGCGGTGTCGTTGCCAGTTGATAGGCTGGCAGGCGGTTGGTCAAACCCTCGGTCGCAGTGGCGGCCGAATTTGCGAAGAATGGAGTTAGTGGCATTATTGCCGTTGATGTGGATGTGTTTGATGGCGTTGCGTCAGCTAACTTTATTGTTGCAGTGGCTGGTTCAAGCGAGGGTTGCGGACTCTCAAAAACGGCTGGTGAATCTAAAGCCAAAACAGCGGTTGAACTGGCTGAACTGTCTGTTCCAGCCATGGTTACTGTTGGCGTGGCAGGGATCAAAACTG
>MHJY01000024.1:2552-10824 GCA_001818235.1 Candidatus Jacksonbacteria bacterium RIFOXYB2_FULL_44_15
CGGTTGCTCGGTCAGTTTTACGATCGCCGTCTCCACCGGTCGGCGCGCGGCAAAAATTTCCACGAGCAGGCTTGTTTCTTCGCCGTCAATCGTACCGTTAACCACGGCGAGCCCGACGTCTGCATATCGTTCGCTTAAAATATTTTTTTTATGGCCGGGCGAAAGCATTAGTGCCTGGTGGGCAGATTCAGCTGAACTAAAATTCATCGCCAGGTTTTCTCCGGCGTACAAGTAAGAATAAGAGTTTTGATCAATCCAATCCCAAGGCCAGTTGCCGCCTGGGCTTTGGTGGGCAAAATAATTGCGCTCTAGCATATCAGTCGCTTTGGAGTTGGCCGCTTTGGTTAGTTCGGGATCCATAGAGAGCGCCGGTAACCCGGACGCGGCTCGCGACTGGTTGGTGAGCGCCAAAAGCTGTTCAGTTAAAAGTTCGGACATATGCGCCCGAGAGGGATAGATAAAAAACAAGGTGCCGATTGCCGATAGTTTAAGGAGCGTCGCGATTAGAATGATTACGGTTAAAGCACGCGGCCGTAAAATTTTTGGCCGGTGGTCGTTGCCGTCGTGGGGGATAAAGAAGTCTTTAAAAATTTTAAATGAATCAACCAAAAATTTGCGCCAAGATTCTTGGTGGCGCCGTAATCTGCGAACCTCAGTTTGTTCCTTGGCGACGGTTTGATCCAGCCGGCTTTTTGTGCCAACGATCCATTTTGCCAGCCTAATCAAATAACCGCCCAGAAAAATATTGGTAAACCAAGAGGGGAGGGTTGATTGGGGAGAGTTTGAAATAGACATACTTTTTATAGTATATCACTTATGGGGTAAAATTAAAAAAATGGAAATACAAAGTGCTTAATTTTCAATTCTCAATTTTCAATTTACAAACAACCCACATTCAATTTTTAATAACTTAATTTCCAAACAGTTTGAAAATTTGTTCATTTAGTATTGAAAATTCATTGAAAATTGAAAATTAGTAAATTGAAAATTTCGAGCGAGGGATCCCTCGACAAGCTCGGGATGACAAACTTGTTGCAAGGTTACAAATTCAGTTTACTCCACCAATTCACTCGTCACCACCAGCCTTTTTTCGGTCGAAAACAGCGGCTCGCAGGTAAACATCGTCAAAGTCGGCGTGGCGGTGCGAGCTAAAATCGACAAATCAGTGGCCGCGACGATTTTGATGCCGGTGACGCGGTAATGATAGAGTTTACCGTTCCAAATGACATAGATTTGATCGTCTTGGGCGAGCTCATGAAAAAGATAGAACGTCAAATTATGCGGCGGCAGATATTTAAAGCGATGGCCGGAAAGTACGGTGTTGCCGCCTTTGTCCGGCGTCGAAGTTTTAGGCAGATGCCAGGCGCCACGCGAGAGCGCCCAGTCGCCGTTGATTGAATCAACAATTGGCGCGTCAACACCGATTTTTTTAATAATCAACCGATTAGTCGACAGATTTAAATTATTGAGCCAGAGGTCATCTGTTATCGCCTCATTTTTATCAAAAAAAGCGATTGGCAAGTTTTGCAGTACGGCCTGTCCCCGAAATTTTACGATCGGGTACAATGGCAGGATAATCAAATATAAACTCATCAGAACGCCCAAAAGCCCTAGCATGGTTACTAGAGCTTTAAGCAGACGCTGGCGCTTTTTGATTATCAATGATTTAGACCTAGATTTTTTAATTATTGATTTTCGAGGTAGACTCATTTAATTTACGGCGCAAGATTTGGGACAGGGAAAAGGCAGTGATTAAACCGCCGGCGATGGCAAAAAATTCCAGCCAGCTAAAGCCGGTTTTCGGCAATTCGATGCCAGCCACTTTTACTCCTTTAACTTCCAGTTTAGCGGTCGCGGTTACTGGATCGTGATTTAAAGCGCGGGCAGAAGCGGTATTAACGTAAACGCCGGGCGTGACTGTAGATCCGACATTTACCAAATATTTAAACTCGCGGCTCGCGCCAGCCGGTAAATCGCCGAGCGGCCAGGAGCCAGAACCCAAACCAGTGTCGCTAAGGGTAAAGCCAGCTGGCAGAACATCGTTTAAGGTAATTTGATAAGCGGTTAAATTGCCGTTATTATTGATGCCTACTTTGTATTCAATATTTTTATCGCCAGGGTTAGCAAATCTAACACCCTCAGTCAAATTAGTAATTTTGATAATGGTTAAACTTGGCGCGCCGGTTGCGCCTAAAACTATTGGCGAGGTAGGTGTTTGATCAGTTGGAGCATTACTGCCGGTGCCAGAGCTAGTATCAGTGTTGCTGACAGTGTTACCGCTGTTGCCGGTGCCGGGTCCGGCACTACTGCCGGTGCCGCTACCACCACCGTTAAAATTAAAAATCGAGCCAGGTCCAGCGCCACTCCCGCCACCACCATTACTGCCATCGCCAGATCCACCACCGCTACCATCGTCGCTACCGCCACTTCCACCGCCAGCAGAAGTCGTTCCATTGCAAGTGAGATTGCAATGCCCGGCAGTGTTGTTTAGAATGCCGTCATCGCAAGTTTCACTACCGTTTTTAATGCCATCGCCGCAGGTTTCCGCGGTCACACAGCTATTAAATCCAGCGCAATCATTTTGGCAAGCCTGAGTGCCGCTATAGCCGGAGCTGGTAGTACAAATTTTACTTCCGCCTAGTTCGCAAACTTCCGGAGTTTCGATTATTAGATTGCCGCAGACTGGTCCGCCGCCACCGCCACCCCCATCAGGAATATTGCCATCGCAAGTTAAGTTGCAATGCCCGGCATGGCCGTTTAGCTCGCCATCATCACAAGATTCCGGCCCGTTCTTGATGCCATCGCCGCAAGAGAGAGTCGAATTACAGCTACTAAATTCGGTACAATCATTTTTACAAATTTTGTTTCCAGCGTAACTGCTAGTGGTCGTGCAGGCTAAAGTGTCGTTAATTTCGCACACTTCCGGAGTTTCAATAACTTGATTCCCGCAAACCGGTCCGTCGCCACCACCTGGAACAGTGCCATCGCAAGTTGCCTTGCAATGTCCTGGCGTGCCGTTTAAAGTGCCGTCATCGCAAGACTCATTGCCGTTTTTAATGCCATCGCCGCAATAAGTCGGCGGCACTTCGATCGTGCATTGGGCGCTACAGCCGTCGTTGTTCAACACATTGCTGTCATCACATTCTTCGCCACCTTCTTTTGTTCCGTTGCCGCAGACGCTGGGTGTTGGGCCGGTGCAGTCATGATTACAGAAGCCATAGTTTCCATTATTGATTCCATCATCGCAAATTTCCGGGCCATTGGTAACGCCGTCGCCACACTGTTCGTTGGTTTGGCAAGTGTTCCAGGTACAGCTTAGGCAGGATTGCATGCCGCTATAGCCTTGGGTGGTGGTACAAGTTTTGGCCGTGTCGCCGTCGCATTCTTCACTAGGTTGATTTTTTATTTGATCGCCGCAATAGGGGACATAAACCAGGCTACAGGCTTGGTTGCAGGTATAGTGTTCTCCTACGCCGTCAGTTCCATCACATTCTTCGTTTCCATTTTTGATATCGTCGCCGCAGGATTCTTGCGCAATGCAACTGCCCCAGCCGCGGCAGTCAGCACTACAGCTTTGTTTGCCTGGGTAATTATCAGTGGCAGTACAATCTTTAGTCTCGCCAAGTTCGCAAATTTCTCCCATATCATCATCAATCCGGCTGTTGCCGCAGGTCGGGAAGTAGTTGCCAAAGTTCAAATTATTTAAATTTTCCGCTTCAGCTAGCATAACGCTGTAAGACGGAGTTAAAGGATAAGTTTTCCGGTAAGGCTCAGTATTGTTGTTTTCGTCAATTGTATAATTGCCTGGTAATAGTCCGGCGAATTGAAAACAGCCAGCGTCGTCTGTTTCTTGCGTCAGCACCACTGCTCCAGAGGTTAAGTTAATTTTCCAATCAGCCACCGGATTTTCGCCGGTTAAACTGCCGTCGTCGTTGGAGTCATTGTATTTACAGCCGGAAATTGATCCATACCGGCAGGCACGTGAGGCGATGCTGTTGTAAATATTTTCTAAATAGGCGCCGTTGGGCGCGAAATTATACTCGGCGCCGGTAATGCTGGCGATATTTTCGAGCGTGTCGTCGTTAACGTCAGTGCCTAAGCCGATGGTAAAAATTTTGATGCCCGTCGCGGCGGCAACATTGGCTTGAGCAATGGCGTAGGCCACGTCGGCCGGATTTTCGTCGAGGCCGTCGCCGTTAGGCTTGTTGGCTCGGCCATCGGTTAAAAGAATAACTGTTTTAGCCGCTTGCGGGTTGGCGCGAGTTGAATTGAGTTCTTGGATGGCGGCAGAAATGGCATCGCCGATGTTGGTGGCGCCAAAGGGTGTCAACGCATCAACCGCCGCCTGAGTCGCGGCATGGTTGGCAGAGAGTCCTTTGTCTAAGACCGCAGTATTAGCAAACGAAACCAAAGCAGATTTGTCTTGGTCGCCGAGCAGGCCTAAAAAAGTGTCAGCCGCGTTTTTGGCGTCAGTAATTTGGGCATTGGTGGCTGGCGTATAAATCGGATCCGGGCTGTCTGCAAAGCATTTAGGTCTGGCGTCGCACCAGGCTTTGGTCTGGTTAGTATCAGTATGCCGAACGCAATACTGCGATTCCCCCTGCCACTCGCGGTTGTACCATTCGCAAATACTAAGATGCCCGCCATCGGCCATGGAGCCGGAGCGGTCCATCAAAAGTACCGCGTCCACCGGTGCTTGGCACATTTGGTCGCCGGCCTGGGTTTTGATGGGAAAGCCGCCAATAACGAAATTAATCGCGAAAATCGCGATCGCAAAAATAATCAAACCGCCCCAGGCTAAATGGGGTTTTTTAAGTTTGGAAAAAAGATACAACATAAGTTGGGCGACTCTCTTGGGGCGTGGGGCCTCGAAAGAGCAGAGGTTAGAAGATATTTTATGAATTGTTTTTTGGGGCGCGCGGCTTGTGCGCGGTTTTTTTATCCCGCGGTCTAAATTTGATAAATACAACAGAGATCATTGTTCCCAAAATTAAAATCCAGACTAGATAAGTTAAATTATGGGAATTTAAAAGTCCGGTAGCTAGGTTGGGGCTTGATTGCGACATTGCTTCTTCGGCCGAAAGCCCGACAGTAAATTTAAAACTGTCGGTGTATTTTTCCTGCCCGTTTAAGAGCACCCGAATATTGGCGTTATAGTTGCCTTTTTCCAGTCCGGCAGTTGGGTAGGTTACGACAATCGTTTTTTGGGCCAAAGGTTTAAGAGGATCTTGATCGTCAGGATAAGGAAAGATGGCTTTAAAAAGAGATTTGCCGTCTTGGCTGATTTTTAGTTCCAGGTCTGGTTTGATTTCCACGTTGCCGTTGTTGGTATAAGCGGCGTTAATTTTTAAATCTGTTTCCTTTTCCAGGACATAGGTTTGAGGAGTAATCGAAGCTGTAAAATCCGTGTTTTCTTTGTCCGTCACGGTGATAAATACCTCGCGGCTCACTTGTTGCATCACGGTATTGCTGGAGCCTTCGGCGGCTTCGCCTACCCCTGGGTTGTAGAAAATGGTGAGGCTGCCGTTGTAGGTGCCGTTAGGCGTGTCCTCTGGAATTTTGATAATTAGCGGTACATTGAAGTTCCCTTTGGCCGGCATTTGCACATTGCTGATCGACTCGCCTTTAGCATTGTAAAAAGTAACCCATTTGGCAATCGCGCCTTCGGCGTTTAAATCAAATTGGACGATTTTATCCTCTGAGTTTAAAATGTCCAGGCTGTCTTTAATTTCTTGGCCGCGTAGAGCGCCTTGAATTTCTATGGGCTGGGACATCATTCCGATAGCTAGCGCTGTGCTGGGGATAAAAATGATGATAGTTAGAGCAGTAATCACCAATTTTTTGAAAGCGTTTGTGTACATAAGTTTTAATTTTTAAATGCCATAAAGATGGCTTATTGGCAAGAGAAATTTCCTACGATAAATCCCCTCACTTTAGCAGAGCAGTCGTTAGAAGTCAAGAAAAATTGGTAACCAAAAACGGCCCGAAAGAATCGGACCGTTTTGGTTAACAGTAATTATTATTGCTAGTAATTACCAGTAATTAGCTTATCGAGTTCCACACATGCGGAAGTTCGCCATCTTGGCATCTAAAATCATGGTACCAGTGTAGGTGGTGCTTGGGGCCGGGAATTTGGTGATTAAAATGGAGAAATCCATTTCTTCAGTCTCGGATAAATCAAGAATATCTTCGAACCAAACATGGCTTTCTGGCCAATAATTTTTCCAGTCAGCTTCGGCATTGCCAACGCGGCCGTCGTATTTGACGTTATAAACGCCGTCAGTAGTGCCTAATCCCATGTCATTTTGCTTAACACCCATGTATAACCGAGTGTTGCCGATATTGCGGACAGTCGGTTGAGCGGCGGTGCCAAAAGTTAAGTCACCGGAAATCAGCTTGTGGGTGTTTAATTTAACTAGGCCGTAGTTAACATTGGTAAAGTCAACAGCGTAGGCAGTTAACGGGAGGTAGGTAAAGTTATTCTCCAAGAGATTGCTAAAGACACCAGCTTTATCTAAGGAAAATACTGTAATTTTGTAGGTACCGGCTGGGTCCTCCCAGCGTAAGGTGCGGTCGGCACAGTACACGGAAGCAGTCTCTTTCATTAATTCGCCGTCAGCGGCGCAGATTTCGTTGTAGGTGTATACAGTAGCAGAGAATGTCGGCAAGTTGTTGTTATGATTTTTGATGGTGTCGCAAAATAAATTGTAACCATCCATCTTTGGCAATTTGGTCAATTTGGCTTCGTCGCCGATTTGGTTGCCGCAAGCGCCTTGTCCGTAATCTGGATTGGCGGTGGTGCCGCCGTTAATTACGTCAGTGGTAGGCACGCTTTCGTGAAGAGCCATAGCGGTTGGGTAATAGATGTCGGCATAGACCGCGTTGATGTCGGCCACACCATCTGGATCGGTTACAACCGCGCAGACGGAATATTGCATAGTGGCATCCCAGACGCCAGGGGCCTTAAATTGGGCGCCAGCTGTGATGGCGTCGTCGGTCCCTTTTAAGGCAGTCCAAGGGCCGTTCATTTCCCATTTAGTTTTAATGATCGGGGCTGCACCGCCACCGGAATCGCGGGTGAGGCCAGTAGTGACCTGCGCCAACGCGGCGACTGGAGCGAGCACGAAAAGCAACATGGAAACTAATAGAAATTTGCTGAATGTTTGCATAATTGTTGTCCCTGTTATAACCCCAACATATAATATATATAGTGGACTTATAATAGAAGGATAAAGTTTAGTTTTTAGGTTGCAGACTTTTTGGCAGTCTGCCGCCTCGACCTTTATCCCCATTTAAATTTTGGGGCGGGGATTTTCCCCCGCACTAATCTTGAATGGTTATAGAACGAAACCATTCTAAGTTAATGCGGGGTAAAGCCCAATTGATAATTTACGAGAGTAAACTATCAGCTGGGTTTTACTTGGGTATTTCGGTAAAGATAAGAAGCGGAGACTGGCGGAGAACAAGCAAAGCACCGTTCTGTCATCCCGAGCCTGTCGAGGCCAGCCAGAGGCTGATCACCCTTTGGGTGGGATCCCTTGTTTAATCGAAAAGAGATTCCTCGACTTCGCTCGGAATGACAAACCCCGGGCAGTCTAATCAAAAAAACCAACCGCAATTACATTTTGGTTGGTTGATGTTTAAAAATAACCAATTTTTCGACAGCAAAAAAATCAATGGCAAAGCATTGGCAGGCTAGTTTAAAGCAGTTTGGGAAAAGGGGAGCGCAAAGGGCGTAAAGGGCGCGCATAAATTTAGATAAAATAAAAAAGGAACGTTTAATCCCTCCTTAAATATTTTACCTAGGTTGTTAACCGATAAATTGATTCAAATCCGATTAGTATATCAAGGCAGTCGGTGCTCGTCAAGCCAATTTAGCATACCGGTTGGATTAGTCAATGGCGCGTGTCAAGAGCTCAGTAGAAATTGATTTTATTATTTTTAGAAAAAAAATCAAGGTTTAAAATGTGGATAAAGTGGGGAAGAATATTAACCTGTGTATCGCGCGTTGACAGATTTTATTCTCATACTATATAATACTGGGCTAAGTTATTTTTTTCAGATCGATATTTCCAGTATTTATGGTTTTAATTACTAAAGAAAAAGCTGCTCAGAAAAAAGTGTTAGTAACTGGCGGCGCCGGGTTCATCGGTTCTAACCTCTGCCTGTTGTTATTGGAAAAAGGCTATACGGTTTACGCGGTGGATAATTTTGTTACCGGGAATAAAAAAAACGTAGCCGTTCTTCGCGGAAATTCAAATTTTAAGTTTTA
>MHJY01000025.1 GCA_001818235.1 Candidatus Jacksonbacteria bacterium RIFOXYB2_FULL_44_15
GTTTTTGAGTGTGCATATGAGCATAACTTAAACTTTATGCCCATATTATACCCCAAAACTAAAGTTTTGTAACCATCTCGTACCATCATGGTACGCAGAAGTTTTCTGATCGCGTGTGTTCTAGTTGTGTGTTGTTTCTTGTTTATTAATAATGTTGCCGCACAAGTTGTGGTAAAAGATGCAAAAGTTACCACTGATATTACGTGGCGTGCTTGTAAAAATCTGATTTACGTTTACGTTGGTAATATTATTATAATTGACAAAACTGGTGATTTTCAGTGGCAAACAGAAGACTGCACTGCTAGCGCTGACGGTTTTGTTTTTGTGGGCGGACGCCGTCTCCCGGATGATCCGTATGAATTTCGTGCCGAGATCCCTGATGGTCAACCGGTAAAAAACATAAAAATAAAGCTAGTTTTTAAAATACCGGTTAAAACCTTTGTTGAAAAATTCATCGAAGTAGAGCTTATTCAGCTCCACACAATCTTGGAGCTGGATAAAAAAACGCTCGGGAAATTATCGGGCGATAATTCAGTGTTTGATATACGTATCTTCTTAGAATATGCATGTGCAATCAGTGAAGATCAAAAATACCCTTTTCAAGACAGAAATGACATTTGGAGCTATGTCTCGACAGAGACAGTCTCTGCGTTTCCTGTGTGGAAAGTAACTGTAAAACTTCCCACGATAAAGGAAATAATTGTCACAGATGGGCTTCAAGTACCGCCAGTTCAAAACGGAGTTATCACCCTTAAAATCTGGCCTGACGGAACTGCTTCCTTCGAACCGGCAGACTTGAGCGCCGTCTCTCCTCGGGAAAAATTGCCTATAACGTGGGGGTCGTTAAAGGTAAGATAAATTCACTTTCATGTCCGAGGAGAAAAAAATGTCTACTGTAGCCAGTTCTCGCTCCAACAAGTCAATAATATATTATCTGACTTGTCTGGAGCTTTTTTGTTTACCCCGTTAGAAACTACCCGAGATCAATTTCACGCTTGTTTCTAACTGGGTTTAATTGACACTCCAATCCTGCCATAGTACCATTAAAATTGATTTAATTTGATCCTAATGACCTCGAATCTTGCCATCATCAAAAAACTGCTTGCCAAAAAGCTGTATAACGAAAAAGACCTTTCCCGCGTAAAAAGACAACTGGCGCGGGATTTTAATGTCGGGATGATGACCAATAATCTGCTGTTGAAACTTTATCGCGAAGCGTTAGCGCAAGGCGAAATCAAACCAGCACCTTGGCTCGAAGATGTTTTGATTAAACGCCGGGTGCGGACTTTATCCGGCGTCGCCCCTTTGGCAGTCGCCACCAAACCATTCCCCTGCCCTGGCCGGTGCATTTATTGTCCCACTGACGCCCGGATGCCCAAAAGCTACTTGCCCAACCAGCCAGCCGCGGCGCGCGCCCTCAATTTTAAATATCAGCCCTATGCCCAAGTCCAAGGCCGATTGCGCGCTTTTTATGATAACGGCCACAAACCGGAAAAAGTTGAACTGCGCGTTTTGGGCGGGACGTGGTCGTATTACCCCAAGAGTTATCAAACCTGGTTTATTAAGGAATTGTATCGCGGGCTGAACGAGTTTGGCGCAATTGCAAAGGTCAAAAAATCCGACTTGGCGACACTCCAAAAAACCAACGAACAAGTTCAACATCGCGCGGTTGGCTTATCAATCGAAACCAGGCCAGATTATATTGATTTGGCTGAGATTAAACGCCTGCGTTGGTTTGGGGTGACGAAAGTTGAACTCGGCGTCCAGCATTTGGATCAAAAAATTATTGATTTGATCAAACGCGATCAAACAAAAGATGATGTTATTCGCGCGACCAAACTTTTGAAAGACGCAGGCTTTAAAATCTGCTATCATATCATGCCTAACTTGCCTGGTTCGACGCCGGAAGCAGACCTCGCCATGGTTAAAGAGCTATTTGCTAATCCCGGGCTTAAACCAGATCAACTCAAAATTTATCCCTGCGTGGTTTTAAAAGAAGCGCCGCTTTATCGCTTGTGGCAAAAAAAGCAATTCCAAACTTATGATGACGAAACACTGGTTGAACTGCTCGCGGAAATAAAAAAGCTCGTCCCGCCTTATGTGCGAATCGAGCGCATTTACCGCGACGTGCCGACCGCTGATATCGCCAGCGGCAGTACGCATATTAATATTCGGGAAATGGTGCAGGCGCGCCTGCGCGAGCAAGGTCTCAAGTGTGGTTGCATTAGATGCCGGGAAGTGGGAAATCAAATAAAAATTAATAATGAAAAAATCACGCTAAAAAATTTAAAACTATTTATTGATAAATATGAGGCCTCTGATGGCGTTGAGCATTTTATTTCTGCTGAAAGCCCGGACAGAAAAATTTTATACGCCTTTGCTCGCCTTCGCTTTCCGTCCGCTGACGTTCGAGATCAACTGCCCCCACTTCGGCAAACTGCAATAATTCGCGAGCTCCACACTTATGGCCAATTGGTGCCGCTTAATACTGTTGATGCCCGCGCCAGCCAGCATCAGGGTTTAGGGAAAAAATTACTGCTGGCCGCCGAGCAAATTGCGCAATCCGCGGGCTATGCTAAAATAGCAGTAATCTCCGGTGTCGGCGTGCGCGGCTATTATCAAAAATTAGGGTATAGACTGGAAGACAAGTTTGGGTATATGATTAAAAAATTATACTAATTATTCTAATTAACCTAATTATTCTAAATAAATTCCACTGCTCCATGTTTAAATTTATGAATTGGATTTTGGCGCTTGTTTAGAATAATTAGAACAATTAGAATAATTTACAATGTTTTTTGTAATTTAAATATGGAATACAACTATACAAACCTCACCAACTTTCTCTTCGAACTCGCCATGCTCAAACGCCAAAAACACACTGGCTACGCTGTGGCTGGCGTAAAAGAGCTTGATTCGCTGGCCGACCACACCGCCCGCGCCGCGTTAATCGGCTATATTCTGGCGGACTTGGAGAAAGCTGACGCCGACAAAGTGGCAATAATGCTTTTGATTCATGATTTGCCGGAATGCCGCTTAGGCGACCACCATAAAGTCTCGGCCCGTTATTTGGATACTGAAACCGCGGAACGCACGGCCTTTGTGGAGCAGATTTTCAGCCTGCCCGACTCTATTCAGCAAAAATGGCTTAAACTTTACGATGAAAAAGCTCAGCGTTCGACCAGAGAAGGCATCATCGCCCAGGACGCAGACTGGCTGGAAGCGGCCATTTCGGCGCGGGAATTTTTAGCGCTTGGCTACCCCACCCAAAATTGGATTGATAATGCCCGCGTTGCTCTGGAAACTCCTTCAGCAAAAAAAATGTTGGCGGAAATTGAACGCCAAAAACCAGAAGACTGGTGGCAGGGGCTAAAAAAAATGACGTACACAAAAATCAAATCAAGCCTACAGGACTAGTAAGACTCCTGCATGATAAACGTACAAAATTTAGGCATTTCTGTCCCTGGCTGATCCAAAACGGTAGTTACTCCGTCCGGTAAAATAGCGCTAACGATTAAATTTTCTTTCCCTTTTCCTAAAGATGCAACTACAATTCCATGAGGGAAAATACTAACATCACGCACTATATAGCCAAGATCAACCAAAGATTGCTTGATAAAACCGCGCAAAACTTTTTCTGTTCCATCCCAGCCTTCTAAATTAATGCTAACTTCAATATTTGTTTCCTGTTCTTTGCCCATTTCTGGATTAAGTCCCTCAAATGATGATGTTTCCATAATATATTTTTGATAAATTACAATTTTTTTTATAGTCGACCTAGCTATAAAATTTTAAAAACTCAAACAGCTATTAATATACTGCATTAAATCAATATTAGCAAATTATTATTAAATATGAAACTTTTTCACAACGCTTACAACTCGATCTCCTTGCCAGAATAGCCGATCAATTTTTTGTTTTGCTTAGTAACTTTTTCCTCAGACTGACCGAGAATTAGCAAAAACGCCAATTTGTCATCCCGAGCTTGCCCCGTCACTCGCGAGCGACGGGGCTTGTCGAGGGATTCCTGCCTGCCGGCAGATGGGCATTATCCAAACCGAAAGAGATTCCTCGACTCCGCTCGGAATGACAATTCTTGGACAGTCTAAACATTTAAAAATTATCTTTATGCCTTACAACAATCTCAAAAAAAACGATCCCCTCATCTACCAAGCAATGCGCGGCGAACTAAAGCGCCAGCAATCGGTCTTAGAAATGATCGCCTCAGAAAATATCGTCTCCCCGGCCGTTATCGAAGCCATGGGCACGGTAATGACCAATAAATATTCTGAAGGCTATCCAGACCACCGCTATTACGGCGGCAACCAATTTATTGACATCTCGGAAAAATTAGCGATTGAACGGGCAAAGAAACTTTTCAACGCCGAGCACGTTAATGTCCAGCCGCACGCTGGCTCCCAAGCTAATATGGAAGCGTATTTCGCGGTTTTAGAGCTGGGCGATAAAATTCTGGCGATGAATTTGGCGCATGGCGGGCATTTAACCCACGGCCATCCGGTAAACTTTTCCGGCAAATTTTATAAAGTAACCCATTACGGCGTTGATAAAAAAACTGAGCAGATTGATATGGATGAAGTTCGCCGGCTCGCCAAACGCGACAAGCCAAAATTGATTTTAGCCGGCGCCAGCGCCTATCCGCGGAAAATTGATTTTAAAGCCTTCCGCCAAATCGCCGATGAAGTTGGCGCCTATTTTATGGCTGACATCGCCCATATCGCCGGCCTCGTCGCCGCCCGTCTGCATCCGGATCCGATTCCTTACTGCGACATCGTCACCACCACCACCCACAAAACCCTTCGCGGCCCGCGCGGGGCGATGATCATGTGCAAAACGCGCGACCGGTTGCGGCCTCAGGACAAAAAAAATCTGGCGCAAAAAATCGACAGCGCTGTTTTCCCGGGCATGCAAGGCGGCCCGCTCGACCACATCATCGCCGCCAAAGCCGTGGCATTCGGCGAAGCTTTAAAACCGGCGTTTAAAAAATATCAAGCCCAAATAATCAGCAACGCCGCGACCCTGGCCGAAACACTGACTGCCGAAGGTTTGCGCTTAATCTCCGGCGGCACTGATAATCATTTGATGCTGGTTGATGTTACGCCGCTTGGCGTTAACGGCAAACAAGCAGAGATGGCTCTAGACGAAGTTGGCATCTGTTGCAACAAAAATATGATTCCTTATGATACCCGCTCGCCGTTTGACCCTTCCGGCATCCGCTTAGGCACGCCGGCCTTGACCACTCGCGGGATGAAAACCCGGGAAATGAAAATTATCGGCGGCTTGATCGGGAAACTCTTAAAAAATATTTCCAGCCAAAAAATCAAACGAGAAATCAAGGCAGCTGTCAAAATGTTAACTGACCAATTTCCGATTTATGCAGGGTTAGAGCAAGCGGTTCCTTATCGAGTATTTAAGCAAAATGAACTCAAACAATTCTTAAAAGACGATCAAATCTCGCCTGTCTTAAAAAAACAAATCAAAACAAAATAAAAAAGGTGCTTCTTTATTTCAGTCCAATTAATTAATAAAAATGTCATTTTATAATCTGTCTCACCTCCCCCAAAAAGAAATCATCCCCGGTTACCGCGTCCGGTTTGTTCATACAAATAATTTGACGCTCGCCTACTGGGAAATCGACGCTGGTGCGGCATTACCAGAACATAAACATCCGCACGAACAAATCGCCAACGTCACCAGTGGTGAATTTGAATTGACAGTCAGCGATAAAATAAGACGACTAACTCCAGGACAAATCGCAATTATTCCGCCCAATACGCCTCATTCCGGCAAAGCGCTTACCAATTGCCAAATTATTGATGTCTTCTATCCAGTTAGAGAAGACTATCTTGATAAATGAAACAACAAATATACTGGGATAAAAAACAAATTGCCCAAAACTACGATTTTGGCAGACCGCTATCTAACCGATCGATTTTAGAATTATTTGCTACCATTTCGGCTAAACTCAGCATTTCTCTTAATAACAAAAAAATGCTTGACGCTGGTTGCGGCACCGGACGAGTCACCATTTCACTAGCTCAATCTTGTCCTAGTCTATCAATCATCGGCATTGATATCTCACCAGAGATGCTCGCTTTTGCCCAGCAAAAGATCAAACAATCGCATCTAAAAAACTATCAATTAATTAAAGCTGATCTCCAACATATCCCTTTAGATGATAACACGGTCGATTTCTCTTTGATCAGCTCTGTTTTGCATGTTATTCCTGGCTGGACACAAATCATCGATGAACTGATTCGGGTAACTTCCACAAGCGGATATCTTCTGCTGATCAGCGAACAGGCTGATATTTACGAAATCGAACAAGACCGAACCAAATCTCAAGATCGTAATCTTTTAGAAAAATTTTGGGGGCAATTCCAAAAACTTAAACTTGAATATGGATTAAGTATCCCGCAAAAAATCCAAGTTGGCATTCGTTGGCAATTGGGCTGTCCGGAAATTATTGATTATCTACAAAAGACAGGCTATCAAAATATCAATACGATTACTATTCCCTGGCAACATAAGTACACTGTCGCTGATTTTATGAATATCCTTTACAAAAAATGCTGGTCCGCTTTATTCACCTCTGATCCGATTAAATATGACCAAGTGCTTAAAAAAATGGAACAGTGGTTGAAACAAGAAAAAATATCGCGAGATGAAGAATATATCTCGGATAATAAAATTTGCTGTGAAATCGTAAAACTTAGTCCTTAGAAATACACTGCGTTTTTTTCTGCTACAACATTTTAAAAAAATTACTTCATTTGACTCCGCCGCCATTCCTCGATTTTTTTATGGTCACCAGATAAAAGCACCTCTGGCACCTGCCAGCTAATTCCGGGCGCCGCCTCGAACTTTTCCGGCCGGGTATATTGCGGGTATTCGATGATTTGTCGGCTGGAAGCGTCAGTTTGTCCCTCACCCGGATTAAATGATTCTTCATGAAGTGATTCCGGACTGCCTAACACTCCGGGCAAAAGCCGCGCGATGGCTTCCACTACCACCATTGCCGGCAATTCGCCGCCGGATAAAACATACGGGCCGATTGAAATCTGCTCATCAACTAAATTTTCAACCCGGGCATCAATCCCTTCGTACCGGCCGGCAATCAAAATTAATTGATCCATCGACGCCAACTGCTCCGCCTTGGCCTGATCGAATTGACTCCCGCGCGGGGACAACATAATTACTTTTGTATTTTTAGAAATTTTAGATTGACGCTGACCCTGCGCCTTACTTTCCACAACTTTTTTACCTAAAACATCGATCAGGCATTTATAAATCGGCTCAATTTTAAAAATCATTCCCGGACCGCCGCCATAAGGAGTATCATCAACCGAACGATGTTTATCTGTGGTGTAATCACGCAAATCCCAAAATTTGACCTCGATCTGGCCGCTGGAACTGGCCCGAAATAAAATTGATTCCTGCAAGTAAGAACCTAAAATATTCGGAAAAATTGTTAAAACATCAAAACGCATAATTTTATTTTAATATACAATAATTTAGAACCAAAAGCAACCGCGCGATAAAAAAATCTCCCCCGATTACTCGAGAGAGATTTTAAAAACAAAAGGGAAATTACAAGATTAGAGTTTTAAGTCCTCCACGCCTGCATCATCATCCGCATCATGACGGGTTCCACCCATCGGGCGGCGTCCTTCTGGACGAGCGCCTTCTGGTTCGTACGGGCGACGACCTTCTGGACGAGCACCTTCTGGTTCGTAGATCTTTAAATTAACGCGAGCGTTATGTTTGGCACCGACTATGCGCAATAAAGTGCGTAATGCCCGAGCAGTGCGGCCACTGCGGCCAATCACTTGCCCCATATCAGCGGGGTTGATGTGCAATGTTAATAACACGCCCATCTCGTCCACGCTACGCTCAGCTTTAACTTCGTCCGGATGCTCGACTAAAGCTTTAACTACATTTTCGACAAACGCTTGATCAGCGTAACCTTTTTCGGCCATTGATCTAAAGATCTGTGTTAAAACTGCAATTGCTACCTTAACACCGATCTTTGTTAACATCTGACGTCAGCCAATGGCTGACGCCTGTTCCTCTAAGTTGGCGACCTTTCCCTGGTTGAACCACAACTTCTTAAAAGTATATTAACAAAACCTGTCTAGGCTGTCAATTCTGGAATGTGCCCTAACTGCCTAAAGTATTAAACCGCGTTAGCGGCGAAAAAACCCACTTAAAGAAAGCTACATGCAGGCCGGTAATCACCATCAGCCCAATGATAATACCCAAAACGGAAATCAGCTTGAGCATCAATCTTGTTCCGCCCTCACTCCCTAGGTATTTTTCCGCCCAAGCGCTCGTCCCCACTTGCCTGATCAGCCACTCATTTTTGAGTAAGAGCACGAAAGCGATTACCGCAATAACTATTCCAATCAAAATACGGTTAAACATAAATTACCTCCAGAAAAAACATAAAGCAACTTTACGTTTTCTCTTTTAGTTTTAACTGATTATATTACCGCAATAATTTTTGAACACACAAATTTATCAAGCTGGTTTTGACTGACTGACAATTTCTTTGACTATTTTAATGATACCATAGCGCGATATTTCCTCATAGTCCAAAAGCTCGCTCGGTTGTCCAGCCGGTGGGAGTTTCCGCACCGCTAAACTGTAAATCGGCTTGCCCAAACCGGCCAAAACCGCGGCCACTGCCTCGCCTAAACCGCCTTCGGCAAAATGATCTTCCACGGTGACGACTGCTCGCGTTTTTAAAGCCGCCAACAATAAACCGTCAGCGTCCAGTGGTTTGATGCTGTAGGCGTCTATCACGCGAATACAAATCCCGTCGCGCGCCAAAGTGTCAGCGGCCGCCAACGCCTCGTGGACAGTGATGCCGGCGGCGACGACTGCGATTTGATCCTGCGGACTTTCTCGTAAAATCTTACTGCCACCGATGCGGAAAGTTTCCTGATTTTGATAAATTATCGGCGTATCAGCGCGGGTAGTGCGCAAATAGACAATTCCCGCGTGCTGGGTAGCTATCTCCACCAACTTGTCAGCTGATACCGCGTCAGCCGGATAAAGCACTACACTGCCCAAGAGCGCCCGGAACATCGCCAGATCTTCCAGCCCCATCTGCGAAGGCCCGTCTGGCCCGATGGAAACGCCGGCGTGCGATCCAACGTATTTTACGCCCACGTCCGAATACTGGCTCATCCTAATTTGATCAAAAGCCCGCGTCAAAAAAGCCGCGAAAGTCGAAACAAACGGCATCTTGCCGCGCCGCGCCAAACCCACTGCCATGCCGACCATGTTTTGTTCGGCGATGTAACATTCGATAAAATTTTCCGGGTATTTATTTTTAAAAATTTCCGCGCCGGTTGAATTGCTGGTCTCGGCGTCTAAAACAACTATATTAGAGTGCTGGGGAAAAATTCTAACCAGCGCGTTGCCATATGCCTTGCGCGTCGCGACTAACTGATCTTTAGAATACTCAATTTTTTGGTCATTTGAATTGGAAATTGAAAATTGCTTGCCCGCCGAAGCTTTCTTTGACCTTCCGTAGCCTTGTGCGAAGGAGGTAGCGTAGGTGGGGAAATTAGAAATTTTTATTGCCTCTGGCTTTGCAATAACCCCTCGCAAATTTTTATCCACCTCCCCCAACTCGACCAGTGCCGCCTTAAGTTGATCCGCGTCCAGCGCCTTGCCATGCCAGCCAGGAGCACCCTCCATTAATTTAACGCCCTTGCCTTTGATGGTGCCAGCAATAATCATCACTGGTTTATTTTTGACTAATTTAGCTTCTGCGTAAGCAGAAATGACTTCCGGGAAAGAATGCCCATCAACAACAATCGTTTCCCAGCCAAACGCCGCCACCCTTCGTTGAAACTCCTCTGGATGCTGTCCATACAAAGTCTCTCCGCGCTGACCCAAACCGTTTACATCAATAATGCCAATCAAATTATTAAGTTGATAATGCTCGGCTATTTCGATCGCTTCCCAGACCGAACCTTCGGCCATCTCGCTGTCGCCCATTAAAACGTATGTACAATACGATTTTTGATCCAATCTGGCGGCCATCGCCATCCCGACCCCGATCGAAAGCCCCTGGCCAAGCGAGCCGGTTGCGGCCTCGGTAAACGGAAACGCCGGCATCGGATGCCCGGCCAACCTGCTCCCCTTTTGGCGCAACGTTAAAATTTCCTTAGCCGTTACTTTGCCGGCCGCCGCGAATAGCGCGTATAAAAGTGGAGCGGCATGGCCTTTAGAAAAAATCAGCCGATCATTGTCCGAATTCTCGGGATTATCAAGATCAAAATTAAAAAAGCCGCCAAACATTAAAGCAGTCATCAGTTCCACCGCGGATAATGATGAACTCGGGTGTCCGGAACCGGCGGCAGTCGTTCCGGTTAAAATGTAATAGCGAACGAGTCGCGAAATCGCGGCTAGTTTATTTTCGTCTAGCATAAAAAAATTGAAGGCTGGTGGGTGCTCGAGGGCTCGAACCCCGGACCTTCTCGGTGTAAACGAGACGCTCTAACCAGCTGAGCTAAGCACCCAAAGCAACAAAAGCATTGTAGCAAACTCACCCTGTTTAATCAAATTGACCAGCCAGTCCAAATCGCGGTATAATCAATTTGGCTGATGACTTGATCAGCTTAATTAATATTATATGCAAACTATCCTTCGCATTCTCCTAAGTGCCGTCGCCGTGTTTGTTACGGCCTATATTCTCCCGGGCGTCAAAATCGCCAATTTTTTGACTGCCATCGTGGCCGCGATATTTTTCGCCGTGGTCAACGCTTTTATTAAGCCAGTGCTCGTAATTTTGACTTTGCCGATCAATATTCTGACTCTCGGTTTTTTTACTTTGGTGATCAACGCGCTTTTAGTAATGCTGGTCGCGGCCATTGTACCGGGATTTGAAATCAGATCGTTTTGGTGGGCAATGCTCTATAGCGTGATTCTATCGATCGTCAGTTACGTTTTGAATACGACGTTTAAATAAAAGAGCGTTTGATAACTTCTTGAGAAGCCAGAGCAAACGCACGAATAAGCCGGAAGGCATTTTTTTAAAAACAAAATTTAAAATTTGATTTAGTCTGATGCCATGACTATCATCAGGACTACTAATATCACAGCTCCATAGGAACTGCAAGGGATCGTCAGCAAGCCAGCGCCCCATGATTTGCGTAGGCGGCCAACTATCGGCGCACCAATCACACCAACCACAGCACCAGCCGCTGCAATTCCCTTAATTGAGCCAATGGGTATGCCTTTCATCATAAAAATAATGATAGGCAAACCGCCGAGTACCAAAAGCAAAACGCAACCGATGCCGATGGCTTCCCATGGCGCTTTACGAAGTTGCCGGAAAAAGGCAGAGAAAAAAGCAACTGCAACACAAAAAAAGGCCCGATCGGGCCTTTTAAAATTGATTGTTTTGACGCTATATTGTCCACGTCGCACATAAGCGAAGTAGGGCAGTAATTATACACTTCGCGCCAACCTACTTCGTACGGTAACTACTAGCGATTTTCTCGGCGGACTTACAAATTTTCTTTCATCCAGCCAGTAACTTCTTTTGAAACATTAAATGTTGCCCAACCTGTTTTTGTAACATCAACAACTAAAATCTTGTCATTGGAATCGATTTTTGCTTTTATCTCATCTCGCACTTGCGCTGATGTTTTGGTTGTTTTAATAAGCCAAACTGACTGTAGCGGTTTCGCCCAGCTTGAATATGATTTTATATACTGTATCAATAATTTGTAGTCTTCGTATGTTTCAGGTAAACCTAAATCATACGAAATAAGTAAAGTACTCATATTTATTCCCTGTTTGCTTTAAAATAATAACCAATGATGAAACCAAGAGGCCCCGAAAGAATACCGGAAATTGCAAGTAACATATCTCTGTGATCATCAACCGTAAAATGTTTCCATGTGCCAAGAAGTATGGCCCCAGCAATGATTGCAACATAAGCGACAACATAAATCAACGCGATATGACTTCTCGTTTCTTCACGTTTTGAGTCCATTTGTTCACTATGTCCAAAAAATTGCCCTGACTGCCCAGAACCTGCCGGAGTCAGTTCATCAATTTCTTGTTTCTTTTTCCCTGCCATATTTTTATAAATCGCGAATATTTATTGTTTCTCTTTTGCCGTCTTTAGTTTCTATAATAATTTTATCCTCACCAGCGTCTTTAACGGCATCAATTATTTTCATACCTTTAACTAAAATGTCGCCAAGTCTATCCTCAGATATAGATAAATAATTAGCAAGCTCTTTTAATTTTTTAAGAGCACCGTTGCCAAAACTTATGTCAAATCTTTCTTTTTCCACTGCAGATGTCTCGGAGGAGTTGTTTTCGGTTTGTTCTTCTGCCATAAATTAAAATTTATATTCTAAAAACATAACTAACACAAAATTATTGTTCATTAACAAACTTACCCAAACCATTTTCTGATATTACAAACATTTGAGCGTTACGTAAATGCACTAAAGCAAAAAGCGGGCTTAATGATTTATCTCCGAGTAATTTTTGCACCAGTTTCCATAAAAATGATGGCTGTTCTTCTGGCCGAAGTCCATCAAATATCTGAATTAGTTCTTTTTGTCTATCTTCGTTAATTGACCAGATTGTTTTAAAACCATACTGAACTTTTGCATCGTTTAAAAGATAATGTCCTGCTAAACGATCCATTGACCAAAAAAACCAAAAAACCAGCATTTGGTCAATTGAATCCAAAGTTTGTTCATCTATTTGCGCAAAGGCATTTAAAATTACACTGGTATTGGAATCTGTTGATATTCCCTGATAAAATTGTCCAAGGTAAATTGGAATAATAGAAAAGAATGGATGCACCTTATCCAACTTTTGCATTAAAATTTTGTTTCTTGGTTTTGCAACATTTATTAATTTTAGATTCAATTTTGTTTTATCAAAAAATTTCATAATTTTGTGGTTTATTTAAACAATTCATCAATGTTAACCTATACTATGTAGGCGACTTTTTTAAAAGTTGCAAGCGTTTGGTTCTGATTTTTTGCCTGCTCCAATTTTAATAGTTGTATTAGTAGCTTTTCTTCTTTCAAGACGGCACGGCTTCGCTTTAGCTCGGTCACGACGGGATTCCCTCCACGCCCTAGCTTCCGACGACGATTTTTTCAGGGACAATTGTCTTTTGTCTGTGGATAGTGTATCATAGAAAGTGATATGAATTCTACTCCTCACCAAATTGTTAAAACTCGTAGAACCGAACACAGCAGAAAGGCGCAAGGGCACTCCGGGCGTGTTTTTGTTAATTTCAAAAAGGAAACAAAGGAAATAGAAATAGTTCAGGAATTGATCAGGCAAGACCAACTCACTAAACCAAACTCTGGCATAACAATTTCTGATATAAACTACTATAAAATTTAGAACGCAAATAGAAAATTTTGATTGTCAAAGAATAATTTCGACGCTTGTTGTTGAGGGTTACTATTTACCATAAGAAATAGCTCGGAGCGCAAATATATTTCCCAAAGAAGGTTCCATGTCGGATCTTCTTTTTGTAATGTTGTGATACCCAGTCCGAGACTTCCAGATTCGTCTGCACCAATCATTCTACCGTGCACAAATCTTTTGTCAGCAGACGAGAGATTTTTTGCAATTATGTTGGCTGTTTGTTTGAGTTTTCTTGAATTCCAGCTTGGATTTTTAACTTTCAACATATACTGAGGTAGCCACTTTTTCACCAAATCGTTGGCAAAATTTATTTCCCTTTTACACTCCTCAATAAACGCTGGTTCAACAGTAGATGAGGATAATTGTTGCAAATAGCCGATAAATTCTTTTTTCTCTGCCTTTGCTTTACTTAACTCTTTTAGTAAATTTTCTCTCGCGCTGATAAAAGATTGCGCAGATAATTGTTGCATAACACCACCGACATTTATAAATTTTTGAGCGTCTATTGGTCCAAGTTCTGAACAATAGCCCATCACGATACTATCTGCACCAAGCGCGATAATTGTCGCTGCACTTTTGGCCATGTTCGGAACAATCACTCGAAATTCTTTTGTCGTATATTTCCTGCACATCTCAACAATTTTCTCTGCGGTAACACCAGAACCGCCGGGGCTATGTATCATGAAATCAAGATTTTCTACGGAACCACAATTCGCTAGCATACTTCCAATAGGAGCAATATCATCTGTGTTGATAGCTGATTTTTGATTGCCGATTTTTGCTATGTAAACAATGAGTTTTCTTTTTTCTTTTTCTTCATATTGAGGAATAAGAATTTTGTGCTTCAAGATCATTTCGGATTTAACCTTATCCGATTCTTGGCTAGCAATTCCAATCTCCTTCAAAACTTGTTGGAGTAGTGGCTCTTTCTGTATCTTTGCGGCAATGCTGTTTAGAGTGTCCATATTGTTATTACGCTACCTATTTTGTTTCCTAATCCGAGCGATTGTAAAACAGACCTTAAATCTGTGGCCACGTCTTTTTTGACAATAATGTGAAATGGTACAGGTTGTCCTTGCAAAACTCCAGAAGACATTACCCGACTAGAAAAATCAATAAATTGTCCCTTTGATTTCTCACTATAAAAATCATCTGCCGTTTTGGCTTCCCCAATAATAATTAATCCGTTACTAGTTCTTGCAACTATATCAGGCTCATGCCGCCCAATAGCAGAAGGTCGAGTATATGTGCCAGAGTCGGCAGTTTCAATACTAAATCCCTCGGCAATAAATGCCTTCACGAGAGCGTCTACTAAATTATGATGCTCTTGGCTCGTCATAGTTTTACTTGACATTTTTATCAACTACCTCGTAGCAAGCTGACGAGGTATAAAATGAATTACTATCAGAATGATATGGTAACCGCGCAACAAGCTGTCGCGGAATCAGCAAGTTGAAATTCACTATTAGAAAATAGTTTGGTCGGTTGTTTGTTCAATCGCTTTTCTGCTACCCCAAAATACCTCACATCAATTTCAACGCCAATAAATTTTCTATACAAATTACGCACGGAAACGCTGTTGAACCAACAGCCAATCGCGTGGTACAAATTCCTTTTTTCCCAGTCCGCCAAAGCACTATTTAATTCTTTCCGCCACGTCGCTCGCGAGTGCGAAGTTATTACGTGCCCGCCTACGCTAAAGCTACGGCGGACTAGCACTTCGCTATTCTGCTCGCTTCCGGACTGGCCGAAGGCCAGCCGAAGCTCGCAGAGCGAAAGCTGGTGCCCTCGGTGGGACTCGAACCCACACGCCCACTGGGCCTAGGCCCTCAACCTAGTGCGTATACCAATTCCGCCACGAGGGCAAAATGATTTTGTGATTTTATTTGATTTCTTTAAGCCGATTCACGCCTTCGCGTAAAAAGTACAACTTACTGCGCCGGGTTTTAAAAGTCTTGTCGATGACGATCCGCTCAACCAAAGGGCTGTAAAGAGGAAAAATCTTTTCCACGGCAACGCCGTCGCTTTCTTTGCGAACCATAATAGTCGCGCCCGGAGTGCTGCCGTGTTTGCGCGCCAGAACCATGCCTTTAAAAATTTGAATCCGTTGGCGCTCTTCGCCTTTGGGCGTCCTATCTAAAACCTTTTCATGAACTTTAACTACCATGCCGGAGCGCACGCGCTCGCGATCATCAATCAACTGAGGCGCTACTGGCTCGTCAACTTTTTCCGATTCAGCTGATGGAACCGCGTCTTCGTTCGCGGCCGCGTCAACGCTCGCCTCTTCCGGCAAGTCCTCAGCTATCGATTTAAATTTTTTTTCTGATTTATCTGCGGTCATAAAAATTGTCCCCGTAACTTTCCATAAGGACTAACACATCAAAATGACGTTTGGCACCCTTACAAAATACGGGATGAAAATTAGATAAGGTTAAAGATTAGTTTCTTTTTTAATAATTTCCGCCACCGCGGCAATCGTTTCGTCCAAACGGCCTTCGTAATTAACTACCGTATAATCATAATTTTTGGCTTCGCCTAGTTCCCGTTTAGCGTCAGCAAGCCGCGCTTTAATCTCTGACGCGCCAAACCCGGCTTCGTGCATTCGCTTCTCTACGTGATCAAAAGAATCAGGTTTAATAAATATTTTTACCAAATCATCGCGTAATCGCGATAAGCGCTTGGCGCCTTGCACGTCAATATTCATGATTACGTTTTTATTTCGAGCGCAAATTCGGTCAAATTCTTCGATCGGCGTGCCGAAATACTTGCCGCCGCGCAAAATAGCCCATTCTAAAAAGTAACCCTCATCAATTTTATTTTTAAATTCCTCGGGGGTTAAAAAATAATAATGCTTCCCCTCCACTTCGTCGTTGCGCCGCGGGCGCGAAGTCGCCGTTACTACTTTGGCTAAATTCAGACTTCGTTTACGCAAGAGCCCGCTTGTAATTGCGTCCTTGCCGGCGCGTGAAGGGCCGGAGATTACAAATACTTTTGGCTGTCTTTTGGACATAATTGATTAACCTCTTGACGCCACTTTAACAACTAACCGGACAAAGTTTTAAGAAAATCTGTAAGCTCAGCCGGTAAATCAGCTTGATACTGGCGCCACTTTGACGTACAGTCAAAAAAGCCGATAGTGCTGGCGTGTAGGAACACTCTATCAAATTTTATAAATTTAGTAAAGGCTGTCCGATTGATATACCGCGGATGGCAATATTTGCGATCTCCCACTACCGAATGCCCGTAAAAAGATAAGTGCGCCCTAATCTGATGGGTTCGGCCGGTATTAATCCGGACTTTTAGTAAAGTATAATGCTGAAAAAGCTGAAAAACCTCAAAAAAAGTAACCGCGGTTTTGATCCTGGTGGCTTCGTTTTCCGAGCCGCGGGGCATTACTTTGGTCTTAACTTTTCCTTTTTGGATGGGCAAGCTTATCTCGCCCTCAGAGCGTTTAATTGGATCGTAAACTAAAGCCAGATACTCTTTTAAGACTTTTCGATCGACAAATTGCTGTTTTAGCCAGTTAAACATCTCCCCGGTTCGCGCAATCACCATCACTCCGGAAACTGCTCGGTCCAATCGATGGACAATGCCTGGCCGTAATTGCGGCTCATCCCCGACCTTCTTAACTTCCGGATAATGTTCGATTAGCCAATCGATAAGCGTGACCTCTCCTCCGGCCTGGGTGGGATGGACAAGTAACCCGGCTGGTTTGTTAATAATCAGATATTCAGGTTCTTCGGCAATTACCGAAACTGAATTACTTAACGCCATATCAATCACTTTCTTAAAATAAATAACCAATTACCAAGATACAAGTATCCAAACAAATTACAATAATCAATCACTGAATAACCAAATTATTTGATTTTTGATTATTTGAAAAATTGGTTATTGTTTGGACACTTGGTTATTGTTTCTTGATTATTATGTCTATATCATCCCCCGCACTTTCATCGCGCCCACAATTCTTTCCAACGCTAAAACAAACGCGGCGGTGCGAAGGTCTGTTTTTAATTTGACGCTAAGGCGCCAAATCTGTTCCCACGATTCTACCATCATCGGCTTGAGTTTGGCCAAAACCGCGGCTTCTGTCCAATAGTCATTGGTTAAATTCTGCACCCATTCAAAATAAGAGACTGTCACCCCGCCGGAATTGGCCAGCACGTCAGGCACGACCAAAATACCGCGATCATTTAAAATTTTATCGGCCGCGAAAGCTATCGGCCCGTTGGCCAGCTCTAAAATTACCGAGGCCTTAATTTTTTTGGCATTCTCTGAATCAATCACGTTTTCCATGGCCGCCGGCACCAAGACCGTACATTTTTGTTCCAACAATTCCTGACTGCTTAAATGCTTGCCGCCTTGATAAGTGCTTAAAGTGCCAGACTGTTCTTTCCAAACCAACACTTTTTCTGGATTCAAACCGCGCTCATCATAAATCGCGCCCTGCGAATCAGCTAAACCAACGATTTTGTACCCTGCTTCATGCGCCAGCTTGGCAAAATAATAGCCGACATTGCCAAAGCCCTGAACCGCGATAGTCACTTTAGACTTGGGCAGTTTCAATTTTTTGACGACTTGTTCCAAAATATAATAACCGCCTTGGCCAGTCGCCGCCGTGCGCCCTAAACTGCCGCCGTATTCCAAAGGCTTGCCGGTGATCACTCCCAGGTTATTACCGCCTGTTAACTGGCAATACTCATCAGTCATCCAAGCCATTATCTGGGGCGTGGTATTAACGTCCGGCGCTGGAATATCCTTGTCCGGCCCGATAAAATCACGCATCGCCCGGACATAGCCGCGCGACAATCGTTCCAACTCCGGAATTGATAATTTTTTAGGATCAACGACGATTCCCCCTTTGGCTCCGCCCATCGGAATCCCGATAACCGCAGTTTTTATAGTCATCCAAAAGGCCAGCGCCTTGACTTCGTCTAAATCAACCGCCGGATGAAACCGCAAACCGCCCTTAAACGGGCCGCGGGCATCATTATGCTGGACACGATACCCAAAATAATAGCGAATCTGGCCATCATCGCCTAAAAGTGGAATCTTAACTTCGATTGTCCGCATCGGACCGCCGACCGCCGTCTCTACCGACGGCGCTAATTTGGCCAATTTGGCAGCCTTAGCTAACTGTGCCAACGCGTTTTGTAAAGGATTCATAAAATCGGTTATTTAATATATTTATCTAATTTATCAAGCAAATTATCCTTACTCTGTAAGCCTGATAGGCGCTCCCGCTCTTCTCCTTTATTAAATAAAATTATGGTCGGGATAGAAACAATGCCGAAATTTTGAGCGACAGAAGCCGCTTCGTCGATATTCAATTTGGCAATTTTAGCTTTATCGTCTCCCAGCTCGGCGGCCAAAGCTTCTATTATCGGACCCTGCATCCGACAAGGGCCACACCATGTAGCCCAAAAATCAACCAAAACCGGCACCTTTGATTGCAGGACTTCTTTATCAAAATCAACCGCCTTTAATTCGATGACTTGCGCCATGGTTTAATAAAATTGTTAAATCATTATCCGTAACAATTTAACAATTACTTATTCAATTCCATATCATCATAAAGCAAAAGAAACCGAGCGTCAATTTGACGCTTTATGCCAAATATGCTATGTTGAGCTTTAAGGTATGTTATTAGTCACTTAATTTATGCTTAATTGGATACAACTTATTTTAACCATTCCGCTGGTGGCCGCAATCTTATTGCAAGCCAAAGGAGCCGGGCTGTCCGAAGTTTTTGGCGGTGATGGAAATATCTTCCGCACGCGGCGCGGGGCGGAAAAAACATTATTTACTTTTACTATCGTGATCTCAATTATGTTCTTTAGCGTAGCTCTCCTCAACGTTATTACTGGTGGAAAATAAAGCTCCAGAGAGACGAAGCGCATTGTCTTCGACTCTAAAATTTAATATACCTCGATTTAAACGCCCAGAATCTTTTTCTGAAGAAAAGAAATTTTTGCATTTGAATTTTTGGCATAGTTTAAAAAAGCTTAAACTTTTGCCGCGCATTTTAACGCCTAAAGAGACCAGCGCGATCCGACTGTTGATTTTCGTGATTATGCTTGCCACGGTCGTCTTGGTCGCCCATTGGTATATTGTAAACTCAAAAATCCTGCCAGATGAAGGCGGTGATTATATCGAAGGAGTTGTCGGCGCCCCTAATTTAATCAATCCCATCCTCGCGCAAACCAACGAGGTTGATCAGGATATTGCCCGCTTATTATTTAATGGACTTTTTAAATTGGAAGACGGCAAACTCTTACCGGACTTGGTTGAATCTTATTCAATCACTCCCAATCAGCTAGAGTACACTTTTAAATTAAAATCCGGGGTCAGTTGGCACGACGGCGAGCCATTTACCGCGGGTGACGTGGTCTTTACTTTAGAAAGTATTCAAAATCCGGAATTTAAAAGTCCTTTATACACCAGTTTAGCCGGCGTCAATGTCAAACAAATTGACGATAATAACCTTACGATTACGCTCCCCCAGCCTTTTGCTCCATTTCTTTCGCTCTTAACTTTCGGCATTTTACCCGAACACATTTGGGCTGATATTCCACCGACCACCGCGCATCTGGCTAATGTTAACCTTAAATCGCCCGTCGGCACCGGACCTTTTAAAATAAAAAGCTTAAAAAAAGACAGCCGCGGAGTTATAAAAAGTTACACCTTAACGCGAAACGACAAATTTTACAGCCATACCCCTTACTTAAACAGCGTCACCTTTAAATTCTACACCGATGCCGGCAGTCTGGTGAGCGCTTTAAACAATAAAAATATCGACGGCATCCACTATTTGCCGCAAAAATACCAAGCCGAAATCACCAATAAAAATGTCACCATTAAATCTTTGTCCTTACCTCAATATTCGGCAATTTTTTTTAACCCCACCAAAAATTCTAACCTTAATGTTTTGGAAATTCGCCAAGCCTTAGCGATGGCCGTAAATCGGACAGAATTGGTACAGCAAGCTCTGCACGATCAAGGTTCAGTAATCTATGGGCCGATTCTGCCCGGGTTTATCGGTTACTCGCCGGATATAAAAAAATACGACTATCAACCGCAAGAAACGCAAGCGATTCTAATAAAAGCCGGCTGGAAAAAAATCAGCGCCGATGATTATCAAAATCTCCTCGCCACCGCCCCCACCAACACGCCCGCTGGCATAACAACCGCGACCGGGACCGCAATAACAACGGTAACGCCAACTGCGTCCCCGCCGCCACAACCAGCACCATCTGTCGGGACACAGGAATACTTCTGGCAAAAAGATCAGAATATTTTATCAATCACGCTGACCACCGTCGACAATCCCGAAACCGCCGCCGCCGCTACTTTGATCAAAAAACAATGGGAAAATATCGGCGTAAAAGTAAATCTTAATATTGTCGATAAAGACCGACTGATACCGGATATCATCAAACCGCGGCAATACGAGGCTTTGCTTTTTGGCCAAATTGTCGGCTACGATCCGGATCCGTACGCTTTTTGGCATTCCTCGCAAATTAATTATCCCGGAGTTAACCTGGCCATGTATAGTAATAAAAAAATCGACGGCTTACTGGAAGAAGCCAGGAAAATTTCCGACGTTGCCGTCCGCACCCAAAAATACCGTGAATTTCAGCAAACCATTAATAATGAGTTGCCGGCAATTTTTCTCTATAATCCAACCTATCCATACGTTCTCAGCAAGCAAATCAAAGGCTTTACCGTCGAACGCATCGCCGCGCCAGCCGATCGCTTTAATACCATCGCCGACTGGTACATTAAAACCAAACGGCAACTGAATTTTGCGACAACTAATTCGACAAAAACTCCTCTCTGACAATCTGATTCTCTAACGATCATTCTGACGACAAAATAGTTCGTCAATTTGATTAATTTGCCGCGGTGGCGGAACTGGCAGACGCGCATGGTTCAGGGCCATGTAGGGTCACCCCTGTGAGAGTTCAAATCTCTCCCGCGGCACCATAATTAACTTTGAACTTTTAACTTATCTCTATGTCCTCCCCAACACAACTAAATAAAATAATCGCCCCCAGAGAAATCAAAAAACTTAAAATCATCCCCTTGTCCGGCATGGAAGAAGTGGGAAAAAACTGCGTGGCCATCGAATACGGCAATGACATCGTGGTTATCGACATGGGACTGATGTTTCCCAACGAAGAAATGCCCGGCGTTGATTACGTTGTTCCGGATATCGC
Organism: Candidatus Jacksonbacteria bacterium RIFOXYB2_FULL_44_15; assembly: GCA_001818235.1. GTDB lineage: Bacteria > Patescibacteriota > Patescibacteriia > UBA9629 > UBA9629 > UBA9629. The sequence continues at coordinate 21,669 of MHJY01000025.1, forward strand.
TTATCTGGAAAAAAACAAGAAGAAAATCCGCGGTATTGTTATCACCCACGGCCATTTGGACCACACCGGCGCGATCCCCTATCTGATTAAAAATTTGGCCAACCCCACCATCTATACCCTGCCGCTGACCGCCGAAATGATTAAGGACCGGCTGGCTGAATTTAAAATGGAGAAAAAAGTTTTTATCAAAGTGGTCGGCCCGGATAATCAAATTAATTTGGGCGCTTTTGATATTTCCTTTTTCCGCGTCAATCACAATATCCCGGACTCTGTCGGCGTGGGAATCAGAACACCGCTTGGAATTATTGTCCATACCGGCGATTTTAAATTTGATCATACGCCAGTCGACCAAGAACCGACCGAGTTTCATAAAATTGCCAAGCTGGGCGGCGAAGGCGTGCTGGCGCTCTTATCCGATTCCACCAATTCCGAATATCCTGGCTTCGCCATTTCGGAAAAAAAGATCGGTGAAAACCTCGACGAACTGTTCGCTCAGGCCAAGGGGCGCATTATTATCAGCACTTTTGCCTCGCTAATATCACGGCTCCAGCAAATTATCAACGCTTCTATGGCCCATGGCCGAAAAGTCGCCATTTCCGGTTACTCCCTGGAAAAAAATCTGGAGATTGCCATTCGGATGGGCTATATGCGCTTTCCCCGGGAAGCTTTCGTCGCCGCTAAACGCCTGAGCGATTACCCGGACAACAAGCTGACGGTCGTCTGTACCGGCGCGCAAGGCCAAGAAACCTCGGCCTTAGGCCGAATTTCCAAAGGCGAACATCGCGATGTCCAGATCAAAAAAGGCGACTTGGTGGTATTGTCGTCGTCCCCGATCCCCGGCAACGAGCGCTCAATCCAAAACTTGATGAACTCGCTTTTTCGATTAGGCGCGCGCGTCGTCTACAATAAAATTTTAGGCGTGCACGTTTCCGGCCATGCTTGCCAAGAAGAACAAAAAATCATGCTGTCCTTAACTAAACCGCGCTACTTTATTCCGGTCCACGGCGAACGCTATATGTTGGAAATGCACGCTCAAACCGCCCAAACTCTCGGCCTGCCCGAAGAAAATATTCTAGTGATGGGCAACGGCCAAATCGCCGAGTTTGTTAAAGATCCAACTGCTCCGGTTGCCAATCTCGCCCGCTTTACTAATCATAAAATTCCCATCCGCGGCCGAGTCAGCACGCAAAAAATTACCACCAATTATGTAATGGTCGACGGACTGGGCATCGGCGATGTCGGCAATATCGTCCTGCGCGACCGACAATTAATGAGCCAGGACGGCATGTTTGTGATAATCGTCACCGTGGATAACGAAACGCTGGAATTAGTCGGCTCGCCAGACATAATCTCGCGTGGATTTGTTTATTTGCGCGAAGCCAAGGGGCTCTTGCAGGAAACCAGGCTGAAAGTCAAAGATATCGTGAAAGCCCATACCTCGGTCGGGCATATCGAAAATTGGTCATCACTTAAGGATACTCTGCGCGACGAAATTGGCGCCTACCTGTTCAAAAAAACCGAACGCCGGCCAATGGTTTTGCCGGTGGTGATAGAAGTATAGCCGCAATTTCAAAATTCAAATGACAAATGTCAAATCAATGTCAAATGTTAAAATTTATTTTTAATTGATAATTTGAAATTTGGATTTGGTTTGAAATTTGGACTTTGACATTTAGATTTTAAAACTAAACTCTATGATTCATACTATTCTTTCCGGCATGCGCCCGAGCGGCGATCTGCATATCGGCAATTATCTGGGCGCTTTAAAAAATTGGGTCGCCCTGCAAAATTCCGGGCAATACCGCTCGTACTTTATGATCGCCGACTTGCACGCCATGAGCGAAAAATTTGATCCGCGCAAACTTCCTGAGCGCGTCAAAAGCCTGGCCATTGATTATCTGGCCTGCGGTTTGGACCCGGACAAATCAACAATTTTTATCCAATCACACATCTGGGAACAACCTTACCTCAACTGGATTTTTGCGACATTGATCCCGATTGCCGAACTTGAGCGGATGCATCAATTTAAAGAAAAGGCCTCCGAATACCAACACATCAACGCCGGGCTTTTTACTTATCCAATCTTGCAAGCGGCTGATATTTTAATCTACAAAGCTGATACCGTACCGGTCGGCGAAGACCAGGTCCAGCACGTGGAGCTGACCCGGGTAATCGCGAAAAAATTTAACAATGCTTTTGGAATGACTTTTCCTGAACCCCAAGCTCTGCTCACACCCACGCCGCGAGTAATGAGCCTAACCGAACCGGCATCAAAAATGAGCAAAAGTAAAGGCGAAAAAAACTACATCGCTTTATCCGACGAACCGGAAACAATCAGAAAAAAAATCCGGTCAGCGGTAACCGATACCCAAATTAAAGGTGAAATGAGCCCAGGAGTAAAAAATCTCTTTACGCTTTTGGAGGCCTTTACGAGCAACCGGAAAATTTATACTGATTTACTTACCAGTTGCACCGCCGGAACGCTCAAATATCAGGATCTAAAAGAAACGCTCGCCGAGGAAATAATTAAAACTCTCGCGCCGATTCAAGAAAAACGGGCTAACTTAGAAGCGCACCCGGAACAATTAGCCGAAATTTTAGCCGCCGGCACAGAAGCGGCCCGAAAAGTAGCCTCTGCCACATTCCAGGAAGTCCGGGCCAAAACCGGGCTCCAATAATAATACATGCGCCATGCTCAAAATCGCCCACCGCGGAGCCAATCGCTTGGCCCCGGAAAATACGCTGGAAGCGTTTCAACTGGCAATTGAATTAGGCGCTGACATGATAGAATTGGACGTCCGGCTATCCCATGACCAGCAAATCATGGTTATCCATGATGATAAAATATCGGATTTATCCCGCTCCCAAATCAACCAAACCAGCTGGGGTCACGCTATTCCGACCCTCGAACAGACGCTAACTTTAATCAAAAACCAAGCTAAAATTGACATCGAACTTAAAGAGTCCCATACGCTGGAACCAACAGTGGCTCTGGTTAAAGGACTTAAAATGATTTCGCAGGTTATCCTAACATCGTTTGATCGGCCAACAGTTATCCGTCTTAAACAAAAATACCCTGCTTTCAAAGCCGGATTGATCATCGCCAAACTGCAAAATGATGAACTCCCCAACCTCCTCGCGCAGGCGCTGGAATATGATATTGATGCCTTGGTATTGCATCACCGCTTAATTACCGCTGATTTAGTCCTGCAGGTAAAATCGGCCAATTGCCAAATTTACGCCTGGACGGTTAACGACAAAAAAGAATTGGCACGCTTGGCTACTCTGGGCATCAATGGCTTGGCAACTGATGATTTAACGATATTTAATCAATAACAATAATTATTGAAAATAATTCTATGGCTTCCGAACTAAAACTCCAAGATATTAAAAAATTAATTTACACTGAGTTGCGCGAATGTCACCGCTACGTTGATGAGCCGGCGGCCGAGCAAATCGCCCGGCACATCGAAAAAGAAATAACGGCCTACATCGCGGAAACCGTAAAAAATTTGTGGGACAAACTGCAAGAATGGAACCGCCATATCGAAGAACAGCAAATTAAACCAGTGCGCGAGGACATGATATACCTCAAAGAACACTGCGTCGACAAAGAATATTTTACCAAAACAATCACCGAACTCCAGTTGAACCTGACGCAAATGGTAAACGAAATGCGCGGCATGGTATTAAAAGACACAAACGAAAAAACCGGTTTGGACAAACCGATTTCCGGAATGCAAGGGCCGACTGCCCCGACGGTTTTTTAAAATCAACCGCTAAATTGACCAACATAAAACGGCTAAACCAGCCGTTTTTTTTAAATTTAATTGATGATTTTAACCCCGCGAATAATTGCCGGTTAAAGTCGCTTGCTCCACAATATGCCCGACCATCGCCGCTTCCAGACCGGCTTGCTTAGTTCGCGCGGGTAAATCAAGCTCTGCGTCAAGCGCGTACAATTTAAATTGATACCGATGAGTACCGCTTGGCGGGCACGGGCCGCCCCAATCTGCTCGGCCAAAATCAGTCGTACCTTGAACCGCGCCAGTTGGCACACTCCCCTCTGCTATTTTTGTCGTCTCTGGCGAAATATTCCAGACTAACCAGTGCGTCCACAAGCCGCCTGGGGCATCAGGATCATCAACTATCAAAACTAGACTTTTGACAGCTGTCGGCACATTGCTGATTGCCAGCGGCGGATTGATGTCTGCGCCATCACAAGTATACAGCTTTGGGATCAGTTCTTGGTCTTTGAAAACACTGCTGGTTAAAGTAAATTTTGACATAGAATTAATTACCGGCGCCGGCTGACAGCCCGATAATATTAAAATTGTTGCCAATAAAACTATAAAATGGGCACGAGACATAGAACGATAATTAACAATTCTCAATTTTCAATTTACAAATCAATTTTCAATGAGTCAATTTCTTAATTTTCAAACCGTTTGAAAATTTGTTCATTGAGCATTTAACATTCATTGAAAATTGAAAATTCGTAAATTGAAAATTATAGCTCTTACCCACTCTTCCACTTCTTCCCGATTTCCGGATACTTGAGCAATTTCTTTTTAAAAATCGCGGTAATCTCGGCCATTTGTTTTTTGGTTTTCGCCTCAAAACCCAAAACTAAAACCGGCAAATTAGACGACGCTCGCACAATGCCCCAGCCGTTGGGAAATTTTACCCGGGCGCCATTGATATCAATCACCTGCTTCGCGCCGTAATCACGCTTAAATTCTTTCGTGAGTTTTTCCACCACGCCATATTTAACCTCGTCAGCGCAATCAACTTGCCAAGTGGGCGAAGACACATATTGCGGCAAAGTCTTTAAAATTTCTGATAGCGTTTGCTTTTCTCTGGATAAATATTCCAACAGCTTTAGACTGGCGAAAATCGCGTCATCATAGCTGTAATAATCGCGCCGGAAAAAAATATGGCCGCTTCGCTCACCACCCAACGCGGCATCCACTTCGTTGCTTTTTTGTTTGATGTAAGAATGCCCGGTCTTCCACATAACCGGCACCCCGCCGTGAGCCAAAACATCCTCTGGTAGAGCGTCCGAGCATTTAACGTCAAAAACAATTTTTGAGCCGGGATATTTTTTTAAAATCGAACGCGCAAGCAAAATAATAACTTTATCAGCCCACACCGAACCGCCAAGATTATCGACTGTCCCCAGCCGATCGCCGTCGCCGTCATAACCCACGCCCAAATCAGCGTGGTTTTTGACCACTGCCTGCCCCAAACCTTCCAGCACTTCGACCAAGGTCGGATTCGGCTCGTGATTCGGGAAAGAATAATCCAAATCGCAAAAGCGTTCAATCACTTGGCAACCGGCGGCTCTCAAAATTGGCGGCGCAATCGGACCGGCTGTCCCGTTGCCGGCGTCAACCACAACCTTCATCGGCCGCGCCAGTTTAATTCGCGACAAAACCTGTTTGGTGTAAGCATCAATTATCCCGGTACGCTTGCGAATTTGCCCCCGGCCTTTAGGAAATTTGCCGCTGGCGATAATTTGATACATTTCCGCGATATCATCCGGCAAAAGCGTCGTCGCTAAATCATACCCCAGTTTAAAACCGCTCCAACCGTTAGGATTGTGCGAGGCGGTAATCATCGCTCCGCCTTTAAATTTGTAATGATACTGCGCGAAATATAAAATCGGCGACAACACCATGCCCACATCCACCACATCCACGCCGGTTGAGGCGAGCGCCCGGGCAAACGTGTTCTTAATCCGCTCCGAGTACTCGCGGGCGTCATAGCCGACGACAACTTTTTTGACCCCGCGCTTGGCCAAAAACGCGCCGTAGCCCCGGCCAATCAAATCAATCGCCTCCGGCGTTAAATCTTGCTCCACTTGTCCGCGGATGTCGTATTCGCGAAACATTGATTTATTTATTTTAAACATATTTATCAAGACGTAACATTGGAAATCGGTTGCAGTTTCAACCTAAAGTATTGAACCAGCCCGCCCAATCCCCAGAGTATTGTTATAAATTCAATTAGGCCACCAAGCCATGGAACGAGAAAAATAATTTTTAAAATAACTAAACCTATCACCAAAAACCAGATCGCTGATATATTTTTGACGCTCTCGCGATTCTTTAAAAACGTATAAAGAAAAATTTTGCCATAAATGATGGCTACTAATAGCGGCGCGACGTACATTAACAAAAGCCACGCTGAAAGCGTAATCAACCCCAAGGGAATTCCGATGAAAGTGAGCATCAAGAGCACCCCGATAATTGGCAAAAAAATGATAGCCGCCAGCCCCAGAAAAACAATCTTCACCGGTTTTTGCACCATCAGGATGTTGATTTCGCGGATCGGACGGGCAAAAAAATTAATCATGATCAAACCAAAAGCGATTGCCGCGAAAAACCAAACCAGCTCCCAAAACCAGCTGATGGCGCCGGGAAGTAGTGCCGAGCTGGTAGCCGGCTCATAAATAATATTACCGGCGACTAAATCAACCGGCAGATTGAGCGGGCGCGTGGCCTGATATTTTAAATCCCCCAAAATCCGCGCTCCAGGCTGCCAGTGAATCTCTTTAATTTCGCCGGTCTCTACATCACCGTTAACCCGGCCGCCTAAAGTTAAACTACTGCCGCGAAACGACACGTTGCCTGCCACGTCCCCTTGAATGTCGAGAGTCGCAGACCAAACTGTGAGATTGCCGACGATTGACCCGAGTTTGCCTACCGCTACCGACCCGGCCATAATCGTGGCATTGCCGCCAATTCGCCCATTTAACATTATATCTCCAGCCAAAGCGCGCACGTCTCCTAAAACCGGCGAGGCGACGGTTACCCCCTGCCCCATAATTAAAAGATCTTGCGCTACTTCCGCATCAACCGTAACTTCTGATCCGGCTAAAAGCGCGTCGCCTAAAACCGGTTGCTCGATTTTAACCGAGTCTTGCAGTAAAAATAAATCAGGCGGAACCTCTGCTTGTACCGCAACCGGCGCGAAAAAACACGCCAGCGCAAAAAATAAATAGAATAAGTATTTTTTAACCATATAAGTGCTATCGTATCATTTTTTAAGAATTGCGACAAGATTATTTGCCCGCCACCACGGCTGTTTTTGGCCGGCTTTCATCCACCGCATTTGGCAAATTTGGAATCCAGCGGCCTTCGCCAAAGCCTGTAAACTCCGGCCGGTAAAAGCGTAATAATAGAGCGGATGTCCCTGCCAAAAGGTCCAAACTTCGCTCCCCCGCCAAAATGATTTTGATTGGGGCAAGCGGCTTTGCGCGACACCGCGCCTACGCGCCAACAAATAACGCCAAACCGTTTTATCGCGCAAGGACAATTTCCACAAGTTAAAATTTGCCAGATACGCGCGACCGCCGGGTTTAAGCACGCGCCAGACTTCTTGCATAGCCAGTTTTTGATAACTTGGCGGCAAATGATGCAAGCTGGCGATCAAAAAAACTTTATCAAAACTTTCCGGAGCCAGTGGAAGCTGATACATCTGTGCTTTTACGAATTGAATCTGGGGTAAAAAATTTGAGATTGTTGATCTTTGACTCTCAACATAATTTTCCGCTGTTTTTAACAAGGCGCCGCAATTATCAACGCCAACATAATCAATTTTTTGATTTATGAGCAACCGTAAAAACCGGCCACTGCCACAGCCTAAATCCAAAATTTTATTCCCGGGCTTAAGTTCCGACTGCCACCCTGCCACCTCCTCCCACAGCGGTTTCTGGCGCGTTCTGGCAAAAGCCGGGGCCACCGTTTCGTATGTTTGGTGATTAACCGCCATTATTTTTTGATCGGACAGCGAGTTCTCCTTGCTTCCCTTCGCTCCGGTTACTAACGTGATCATCCCGATCACCACCAACACGTCAGCGAGATTAAAACTCAAGCCATAAATTGGCCAACTGATTACCCAATAATCGATCACATAACCTAGCGTCAACCGATCAATTAAATTGCTCAATCCACCAGCAATAATCAAGGATAAGCAAAAAACAGCCAACCACCGGCGTTTTGCCGCTAAACGATAGCCAATAACTACCAGCAATATCAGCACGCCGACGACTAAAATCAAAATCACTCCCCCCGGCAAACTGATGCCGAGCGCGATGCCGCGGTTAGCGCTCCAGGCAAATTTCCAAACAGAATCCAAAATAAAATAACCGCCTTTATTGACGGCTAAATATTTAAACAAGCGATCGCAACTAAATAAAATTACGCTTGGAATAAGCGCGAGCAGTAACATGGCTAAATGTTAAACCGCATATGTGCCTGCCTCAATCTTTTTGAGATCCGCATCAATCTGCTGTAGTCTTTTTTCCAAAATATGTTCCACCGCCAAATTAACCTCGTATTCCTCCTCCTCAAACACCTGGCCATCGACTTCTCCCAGCTCATCATCTAAATCAGGATAATCAGTAACGTAATTGCTCTTAAACTTAGGATCCTTATGCGCCCGTTTCCGGAAAATTTTTAAAATCCTGAGGCGTTCTTTTTCGAGCTCAGCTTTCACTAATTGTATATTGAGAGTATCACCTGGCATAGATAATAATTTGAGTGGGAATAATTTCCTACGCGTTTACCTAGGCGGCTGGCGCGGTTTCTATGGCTTTCGCAGCAGAGGCAGATTTTTCTGTTTCTACCCGATGAACCTTGGTTGCCTTTTGTTTAGGACCGGTAACCAGTTTTCTGGACACCAGCATATTATGGACGGTGGCAGACGCTTCTGCCCCTTCTTTAAGCCAATATTTAATCCGCTCTTCGCGAAGAGTAAGACTCTTGTCTTTATCACGGGGATTAAAATGGCCCAGTTCTTCCACAAACTTACCGTCGCGACTGCGCGCCGCTTCGATTAAGAGAAGGCGATAAAAAGGCAGATTTTTTCTGCCCATACGTTTTAAACGAATTTTTAGCATAAAAGCAGGTTACTACAAAATTTCCATCAAGTCAAGCAACACCCCCTACTGCGGTTCCTCGTACTCCGCTCGCAAGTCCTTAAGTTCTTTCTGCAAATTCATTAAATAAAAACGCTTATTTTTGTCGATTAACATTTGCACCCTGCTATCAGCGGCGCTCGTTTGCGCGCGCCCGGCGACAGATTCACCTGAGGACGGCGTATTTAAAACTTCAAGCATTTGTCCAACCGGGTCATCGCTAGGCGCGTTCGCCTCGACGCTATTTTGAATCGGCTCGGCAACAGCCACCGGCGTCTCGCTGATTTCTGCCTCCGTGGTTGTGACGGCGCTTAAACCGGCCCCAGCGGTATCAGTGGCTGATAAAGCCTCAGGCTCAAGCGTCGCCCCTAAAACAACCGGCTCTAAATAATAAGAAGCCGGGTAATTTTGACTGCCGATATCTTCCAAAACTACATTGGTGGAATCACCCAAAATCTGCCCCTGCCTTGCCGAGCCTCCGAGCGGCATAAAATCGAATTCCGAAAGTACCAGCGCCTCGCCAATCAATGCCAAAAGCGAAAACCAAATAATTGCTTGATAAACTTTCATAAGAAATGTGGACAGACCTATAAATGGTCTTGCCACGTCACTCACGAATGACGTGGCTTGCTAATTTTAAAAAGTTATCTTACACTAAGACCTATTATAACATACTTTTAAAAATCATGAAAATAGGTATCGTTGGTCTGCCAAATGTAGGTAAATCTACGCTGTTTACGGCGCTGACTAAAAAAGAAGTCCCGCGCGAAAATTACCCGTTCTGCACAATCGAGCCGAATGTTGGTTTGGTTGGCGTGCCGGATCATCGGCTCGGCCTGCTCGCCCAAATGTCGAAATCAGCCCAGATTTTGCCGACGACCGTTGAATTTGTTGATATCGCCGGTCTGGTTAAAGGCGCGAGTACCGGCGAAGGCTTGGGCAATAAGTTTCTGTCTCACATCAAAGAAGTCGACGCCATCTGCCACGTGGTACGCGCTTTTGTCGACTCCAACATTCACCATGTGAGCGGTAAAATTGATCCTTCTGATGATATCGAAACCATCAACATAGAATTGATTATGAGCGACTTGCAGTTGCTCGAAAAAAGGATTAGTGATTTATCCGGTCACGCGCGCACCGGCGACAAAGAGTCGCAAAAAAAACTGGGCGTCTGCGAAAAAATCAAGGCCGTTTTAGATCAAGGCCGTTTGAGCAGTAGTGCCAACCTCGAACGCGGGGAAAATGATTTAATCAAAGATTTGAATCTGCTGACGCAAAAACCGATGCTCTTTGTCTTTAACACCAAAGAAACCGTCACTCCGGAGCGCGCCGCGGAAATTCTGTCGCCGTTTGAAAAATTGATTCAGCCGGCGATCGGACTGGCGCTTAACGTCCAACAAGAAGCAGAACTCGCCTCGCTTGGAGAAGCGGAACAGAAAGAATTTATCGCTGAACTCAAATTGCCGGATAGCGGCCTAAACCAGTTTATCGGCATTGCCTATAAACTTTTAGACCTAGTCACTTTCTTAACCACCGGCGAAAAAGAAACTCGCGCCTGGACCGTTAAAAATGGTTCCACCGCCCCGACGGCCGCCGGTAAAATCCACTCTGATATCGAACGCGGCTTTATCCGCGCGGAAATTGTTAATTGGCAGGAATTGCTGGAGACCGGCAGTTGGAACGCCGCCAAAGAAAAAGGGCTGATCCGAGTAGAGGGCAAAGACTATATTATGCGAGAAGGCGATGTTTGTTATTTTCGATTCTCGGTTTAATGAAATGCTTTTGATTTTGACCAGTTACTTACTTGTAAGACCACTTGTTATTAGTATCAAAAACATAAGTCTCGCTCATCCGCTTCAGGTCAATTTTCCACTCTCCGTTTTCCAAAGTTAAAAGATACGGCGGCGAGTAATCATTTTGCGGGCTAAAATTTATCTCAGCCCAGCCTTCATCCCCCATCACCGCATAATTAGTCGTGTACATCAAATCTTTTATTGACTGATATTCATTACTGAATTGAGCGGCAGAAATCGTCCCGCCGGCAAGCGTTGTCTTGGAATCCGCAGTTATTTGCATCAAATAAAATTCTTGATTTTGATCTTTTGCCGCGGCCTTGAAAAGTTCGAACACGCGCACGATGGCTGATTCTGGATCTTCGCTCGCTCCCAAACGGCCAGGACCACGAGGGTTATACCCATTTTTCACTTCATCTCCGTCCGAGTAACCATCAACGTCAGTATCCGGATTCTCCGGAGCCGTGCCATAACGCAACTCGTCTTGATCAGTTAAACCGTCGCCATCGCTGTCTTTCGTAAGATCAATTGGGGTTTCCACTGGCGTGAGATCTAAATTGAAGGTGCCGGTAGCTTCCGGAAGGTTTTGGGTCGGCGTCGCCCCTGGGGAAATCGGCGTGATTCCCGGCTCTGGCAAGGGCACACCGGCATCAGCCCCTTGCTCCAAAAGCGGCATCTGCTGTAGCCAACCGCCAAACAACTCTTTAATCACCTCGGCAAACGACTCAGCAGACTCTGGCTTAACAATTTTAACCGGCTGATTGATTTTATTAATCGCAAAAACCAAGGTAAAAATCGGTTCACGCCCTTCTACCGGCGGCGTAGCTTGGGCGGACTCGACAGCAAATAATTGATGTGGGAAAGTTGATTTGGTTTGAGCGCCACTGGTCTTAGCCGAAGCATCAATAAGATAAGCGTAAACCTGAACCCGCCGCAAATAGTATGACTCTTGTTCGATCCATAAATCGCCGAAGACATCAACTTTGGATAAAATTTCGGCCAAACGCTGTTCATACTCTTTGGGATAAGTAAATGGCACCCCTTGACTTTGATACTTTTCCTCGGCTATTGCTTGAATCTTTTGAACTATCGTGAGCAAATTTTTCTTATCCAGTTTAAGCCGATAATGATACGCTTTAATTCCATCCAGATCGTCCAGCGGCAAAGCTTGGTCAAACTGATATAACGAATATTGCTCAAACAAATTTTCGACTTCCTGAACGTCTGCAGTCGAAGGCGCGTTGGCTGTGTTTGCTCCTCCTGAAAACTGCTTCAAATCCTGGGCGCTGGCCATGTCGATGAAAAACCATTTATCGAGAAAAGGGCTAAAATCCAACATCGGATTTTTCGGCAGTTCGTTTAATTTAAAATATAAAGTTTGCTCCGCGTATCTAAAATTACCGCCGACCAAATTAACGTCCTCTTTGCCTTCGGTTTTTTGATAAACATTAAGGTTATAATCAAACTTTTGGCTGGCCGTCGCCGCCACATCAAAGGCACCATCAAAAGTAACGGTAATGTTATAGTCACGGCCATCCAGCTTGGCCAGATAGACGTTGCCGCGCAGCTCGCCGGTTTTGATTTCCGGCCAAGTCGCGGCCATTTTTTGCATCACCTCTGTCGGCGTTTCGCGTTGCCATATTTTATCCCATAAAGCTGATAGCTCTTTACTGCCCGGAAATTTTACGTCAAACTGCGTCGCCGCTAAAACCACACCAGCGCCAATACCGAGTAAGGCCAATAATAGACCAATGATTAAACCGGCGTGATGCCGAGAAGCGCGCACCGGCATCACTGGCGCCGTTGCCACGTCTTTAACCGGCAGATTATTTGGGACCGCAGTTTGTAAAGCATTGAGATTTTCGAGCGGATCAAAATCCGTCTCAGAAGCTAATTGGGCAGTTTGGTTCATATTAATTTTCTTATTAAGATCTTATTGCAATAATTATACCACCACTTTAAAAATAAACAAAAAATCCCCCGCCCGCTTCGCCAAAGATACAGCGAGGCAAGCAAAAGAGGGATTTTTAATTTTGAGCTTCAGGACGTTCGCGTAAAGTCCTAGTTTATTTTGAATATAACTCGACAATCATCTTAGGCGCTAAAGATTCGATTAAGTCGCGGATATCCGGTTCGGAAACCACCTTAGCGACTTTTTTAGTATCATCCCAAGCCAACCAGGCCGGTCGGTCTTTCTTGCCGACAACTGCCAAACGTTCATCAAAATATTTAGTCTTGACCGCGCGCGGGGCAACGGTGATTAAATCCTCAGCTTTAATGATATATGAAGGCACATTGATTTTTTTGCCGTTTATCATAATGTGCGCGTGCGTCACCAGCTGGCGCGCCTGGCGGCGAGTATCAGCCAACCCGACGCGATAAACCGCGTTATCCAAGCGGCTCTCCAAAAGCTTTAACAAATTCTCTCCAGTATTACCTTTCAGCTGTTTGGCCATTTCAAAAAACCGGCGGAACTGATTTTCCAGCATGCCGTAAAGCCGTTTAACCCGCTGTTTAGCGCGCAGTTGCTTGCTGTAAATAGATTGCCCGCGCGGATAGCCTTTAGTGGGTCCGTGCTGGCCGGGCGGGTATTTGCGTTTTCCGCGGGCCGGGCATTTGGGCGAATCACACAAAGGGATGCCTTCGCGCCGGCATAATTTATGCATTGGTCCAGTATATCTAGCCATAATAAAATTAAGTAAGGCCACGGCATATTGCCATGGCATGCTAAACGTTAAGTAAATTGAAAATTAAAGTCGAAAAATTATATTACCACAAAACAAAAAAAATGCAAATTTTTAACTCTCTTTGTGCCACCCTGAGGTTTGCTGTGAAGCAGTTTGGCGTGATGTTGTTGGACGCGACCAGAGGTGCGGTTTAGCGCGGCCAGCCAGCTTTTTCATCAAAAATTTTCTGGTATTGCCGGAAAGGTCGATAAAATCATCAACTTCTTCGAGTAATTTTGAGGAAGTGGTTTTCTTAAAAGCGATCAATTCCACGAGTAATCCATGGTAGCGCAAAAATTGCACCAGTGGCAAAAAATCACCGTCACCGGTTACCAAAACAATCACGTCCATATGCTGAGACATTTTAATGGCGTCCACGGCGATGCCTACGTCCCAATCGCCTTTTTTAACCCCGCCCGGAAAAATTTGCAGATCCTTGGATCTAAGTTCAAATCCTTGCTGGCGCAACGCTTCAAAAAAAGCTTTCTCCTCCTGACTTTCGGAAACGATGGTATAAGCGGTCGCCCGCACCAATTTACGTCCGGCGACAGCCTCTTCTAAAATATTGGCAAAGTTGACGTGCCGATCGTATAAATTTTTAGCTGAGTAGTACATGTTTTGCACGTCCACAAACACCCCTACCCTTTGTTCTACATGTTTAATCACAAATAATTTCCGACAAATTGATTGCCACCCGCATAAAACGGCAGCAAAAAAAATGTAAGTTTAATAAGTTATTGTGGCTGGCGGATAACGGCGAAAACACTCGTCTTTCCAGCCAACCAAGCGAGCATCCATGATAGCGGCGGTATCCGTCAAAAGCGTACAATTTTTGCCTTCGTCTATCCGTTGGCAGGCGTTATCCCACTGTTGTTGATAAGATTCTTGCGCTTCACCCAAGCAGGCAATTACCGCGCGTTCGCGGCCGCGGGCTGTTTCCCACCATTTATGTTCGCGGCCAGTGAGAAAAAATAGCAAATAATAACAAAGCGAAAACGCTATCAAAAGCAAGCTGAAAACGGCCACGATTTTGAATAATAGCTCAAAATCAGCCAGCAAGTGTTTATTGTTTACCCTCCGTATAGGCATAATGATTCCATTGTATCAGAATTATTTTGTACTGGCAACTTAAACCGCGCCAAAATTATTTTGAACCCTTTAAAAAAAGGGCCACGATAGCGCGATTGCTACCGTGGTTAAAATAGATACATAGATCTAATTCAGAAATGCCTGAATCGCCGACCATGATTGTGGATTAACAAGATAAGCTAAACCAGATCCGCCAGCTGTAAAAAAAATTACATTCTCTTTTCCTTCCAAACTCGAGAGGCTACGAACTAACCCTACTGTGTCACCCCCAAAAATATTTACCTGAGCTTTGGTTCCTGCCAGTGCTTCACAAATCCTGAGTGCACCAAACATATAACGACCATTTGAAATTATTAAACCAGGCGCACCATCCCAAATGATCTTTGCACCAGCCGGTGCTTCTTTTATTATCTTGCCAACAGCTGCTCTTGCCTCATGCCCAATATCATAAGCCACATGCCCATAAGGAATAACCTTAGGTTCGTTTGGTGTTGTGAGATCATCAGACATCAAACGGAGCAAGTCTCCTTTGCTTACGATTACGTAATCACTAGGCAATACCAATGTTGCCCCTGCGTTGTGCGCTAAGGTTAAGATATCCTCAGCTTCCTGCAACATAGTCTGGTCCACCAAATCTACCGGGATATCGTTCCCATTTGCCGCCGAAAAGGTAAACGACATTTTGCCGAAAAAAATTAGTATCAATTGCCGGCCAGGTTTGATAAAATGCCTGATTAACGGAAGCTTGTCTAATTTATCGCCGCCGACCATTAAAATAAGTGGCCCGGTAAAGGCACGCAACTGCTCCAACAACTCCAGTTCATGCAGGCAACAAGAACCAATAGCGCGCCGGTCTGACGGGAACATAGGAGCGAGATTCACAGAGCTGTTAGTAGGACGCCATGCCGCGGGAGCGTCATCAAAAATGAAATATTTGCCCAAACCGCAAAGGGAATTGGCAAACGCCTCTCGTTCTTGCCGCTTTTTTGTCTGTAACTTTATCACTTCCTCGATTGACATTGTTGCAGTGATAACAATTTCATCTTGCTCAGACGGATTAAACCGCGCATTTGGGCACATCATTAGCCCTCCTGGCGGCAGTTGCTTTAACATGTCGGCAATCGTTTTAAAATCCCAGTCCGGTAAATAGGCAACTTGCTTCCCCAATAATTGCGCCAACCTGATAGCTGCTGGCTCTGTAGTCTTCTCAGGATCATATTTTCCATGGATTGGTCTGCCAACATGCCCAATTATAACGGTTCGTGCTCCTTTGCTAATTAATTCTTCCAATGTCGGAACCATTTTTCTTAATCGGCTATCATCGGTAACAAGCATTCGTTCCCCGTCTCTAAGCATCGGTACATCTAGCGTCATACGCGCCAAAACAGTATCACCTGGTACAATTTTTAAACTGTCAACTCTTGGTAATGCCTGTATATTCATTCTCAACAACCTCCTTAAAGGTTAACTATAGCTTCCACAAAGTTGCATTTTTTGCATTTTCCTTCAACGCCGCAATCGCGGGAAGATCTGTTTTGGTAACAACGCTTTCGATATACTGTAAACTGGCAGCACCGCCCGTAGAAGCATGCCCACCAGTATCCTTGAGCTTCCGAATCAAATCACTGTCTAAACTAATAGCGGCTACTAAATCTCCGCCGCCAATAATTTTTTTCACTCCGTAGGTTGATACAAATGATGCCACGCCCACAGTTCCGTTTCTAAAGCGGCTGTCTTCATATATCCCGAAAGGGCCATTCCAAAAAACAGTTCCCGAATTTGCCACTTCACTAATAAACAGGCTAACTGTTCTAGCTCCGATGTCGCAACCTGCGCCCATAGACGGTAAACCCTCATCAAATAAATGAGTTCTACCCGTATTATCAACGGTATCCACTGGAAGAACGATTTTTTGGGGATAATCCGCCAACAATCTTGCTGCCTCATCAACAAAATTAAGTTCTACTAAAGAAGCACCGACGTTAATCCCTTTGGCTTTCGCAAAAGTAAAAGCCATGGCACCGCCAATAACAAGCCGATCAACAAATGATAATAAATGTTTTATCAACGTTAATTTGGTGCTCAATTTAGCTCCGCCCATCATCGCCAGCAACGGTCTTTTAGGACTAACCATCATCCAATTTAAATTCATGACTTCGTCCAGCATTAGCTTGCCAACCACAGCTTGCCGATCTTTCATTATTCTGGTCGTCGAAGAATGTGCGCGATGAGCGACGCCAAAAGCGTCATAAACAATCACGTCATACGGCTCGATTAATTGGCGCGCAAAAGTGGCATCATTAGCGGTTTCGCCCTCTTCAAACCGCAAATTTTCCAATACAACTAGCTGTTTTGCTGGTGGCGAACCAATACAATAATCTACCTTTTCAACTTCAACTCCGGGTAACATAGTTTGCACAACATCAGCAATTTGATTCATGCGTAGACGCGGGTCCTTAGTCAAGGGCTTTACATCACTCAGAGGGTCCCAGTGGCTTGCCAAAGTAATAGTTCGCGCACCTCCCTCTAAAAGGGCTATTATTGTTGGCTTTGTCTGCGTGATTCTATTAATGCCAGCTATCTGAGCATTCAGCCCTAAAGGGACATTGAAATCTACCCGCACAAATACTTTTTTTCCCTTAAAATTAACGTCATCCATCGTTTTTAGTCCGAATTCCATTTTATCTACTCCTATCTATTCTTTAGAATAATATTTGATTGACAACCCCTAAAAAATATATATTTCTAGGCACATAAAATTGGCTAAATACTACCCCAAAACCCACAAAAAGTCAATGGTGGGCAAAAAAATTTGACAAACTCCACCCTTTAGGTATTATAGTTATATCTAAGCGGAGGAAATTTTTTAATTTTTGATTCATTTATGACCACTATGTCCACCAAAATAACTATTGCTTTAGGAGTTGTCATCATTATTATCGCGGCAGTAACCTGGAGCCTGACGCAAAAAAATCAAGATGGGCTGATTCTCTATTACGGCGATGGCTGTTCGCATTGCGCCAACGTCGAAAAGTTCCTGGCCGATAACGCCATCGAACAAAAAGTTCAGGTGCAAAAAAAAGAAGTCTATCAGAATCAAAAAAACGCCCAGGAACTGGGGCAACGCGCCGCCAAATGCGGCTTGCCAAGCGATAATGTCGGAATCCCGGTCTTGTGGGACGGTACCAACTGCCTGGTCGGCGACCAAGATATAATCAACTTTTTCCAAAAAAACTATGTTGATGTTGAACAAAAAATATAAACTGGTGTTGATCAGCCTAATTACCGCCGCTGGCCTGCTCAAAACCGGCGTTGTTCAAGCAGTTTGCCCGGTCTGCACCATAGCCGTGGGCGCAGGCGTCGGACTGGCGCAATGGCTGGGAATCGATGATACCGTCACCGGCGTCTGGGTCGGCGGACTTACGGTCTCGATGATTTTTTGGACGATAAATTTTCTGGCCGGCAAAAAAATAAACTGGTGGCGCCGCGACTTTATTATTGCTTTAGTCTACTATTTAATGATTGTGATTCCGCTTTCTTATTCCGGATTGATCGGACACCCGCAAAATACGCTGGTCGGAGTCGATAAACTGCTTTTGGGGGCAATTTTTGGTAGCCTGGGATTTTTCTTGGGCGTCCGCGCCTACGAAGTGGTTAAACGAAAAAACCATGACCGCGCCTACTTCCCCTTCCAAAAAGTCGCTATGCCGGTGGCGCCGTTGATTATTTTGAGTTTCATTTTTTATTTGATTACTAAATAATTTTTGTTTATGACTAATGAACTACCGATCAAAAATTTGGATGAATTCGTCAAAAAATACGACGATTTAAAAAAACAAAATCCACTGGATTTATCTTCGGATCAGGATTTATCGATCGCCATCATGAATCTGGTGAGCATTGAGGAGCATTTTTTCTTTACCGGCGCCAAAACCGGTAAAAACGAATATTACGATTTGATCGACAACGTCCGCGAGATGCGCAAAACATTGTTGAAAAAAATCATCAAAGAATACGAAGGCGAAATTTGGTGCATTTCCAAACATTTGCTGGCCGCCAGTTACCGGCTGATGGAAGTCGGCACCAAACAGCTTGGCCAAGGGAAAAAAGAAGAGGCTTATGATTTCTTCGGCAAGGCTTTTGATTTGTACTCGCTTTTTTGGGGCGTGAATATGAAGCTGGTTAGCACTTCTGATATAAAAAAAATTGACAACGAGGCTTTAAACAAACACGACACCGAAAAAAAGGGACTCTTCGGCAAGTTGGGGGCTTTAGTAAAAAAAGCGATTGATTGTTGCATTGAATAAAACTGGCATGGCCGCGCAATAAATTTTTTTGCTTGCCTCAAACTCCCTTCGGTCGGGGTCCCCGAGTACTCGGGGTGCCTCACCCTAAGCTCGGCTGCGCAAAAAAATTATTGCGCTACATGCATAAAACATGTCCCCTTTTTACCCAATAAAATTACTTGCCGACTGGCTGACCATCAAAATTTTACAACTATCACTCGACACACACTTGGGCGAAGCCGTCCATTTTTTTATTTACGACTCGATCAAAATTTTTATCCTGCTCTTGGTGATTATCTTTGCGGTTTCTTTGATGCGCACTTACTTTCCGCCGAACAAAATCAGGCAACTGCTCGCCCACAAAAATCAATTCACCGGACATTTGGCCGCGGCCGGAGTCGGCATCATCACCCCTTTTTGCACCTGCAGTGCTATCCCCTTGTTCCTAGGACTGCTCGAAGCCGGAGTGCCGCTCGGCGTAACGATGTCTTTTTTAATCGCCTCGCCGCTCATTAACGAAGTTGCGCTGGTTCTGCTCGCCGGCATGTTCGGCTGGCAAATCGCGCTAATCTATATTTTTAGCGGCTACTTGATCGCCGTCCTAAGCGGATTCATTATCGGCCGGTTAAAATTAGAAGCCCTGCTAACAAATTTACCCGAAGTCGACGCCGGCAAAATAGCGAACCGCATCTTTAAACCCAGCTGGCGCGAACGGCTTAAGTATTCCAAAAATTATACTTTCCAGATTATCAGGCAAGTCTGGCCATATGTCTTGATTGGTTTAAGTTTAGGCGCCTTGATTCACGGTTATGTACCAACCGACTTTTTGGCTCGCTATGCCGGTGCTGATAAATGGTATGCTGTGCCGCTGGCAACTTTGATCGGTATTCCGCTGTATGGCAACCCTGCCGGCGTAATCCCGCTGGTTAACGCCTTAACCGAAAAAGGCGTGGCCATGGGCACGGTGCTGGCGTTTATGATGGCAGTAACAGCTTTGTCCTTGCCGGAATTTATGATTTTAAAAAAAGTGATGCGTTTAAAATTGATTATTATCTTCGCCGGCATCGTCGGCGTTGGAATTATGTTGACTGGCTATTTGTTTAATTGGATTCTGTAAAAGTGACCTTGCCCTGCTAATACAAAAACCCGCCTGATTGGCGGGGTTTAAGAGATAATCGTTCTTTGATTACGTTTATAATTATTGGGATAACTAGCTACTTGTATACTTTCTAATTATCTTCTATAATAGTATCATGATAACAAAAAAGCAAAAACAAGTCCTTGATTTTATAAAGAGCTACAAAACCGCCAAAGGTTATGCCCCGTCTCTTGAGGAGATCAGCAGAAAATTCAAGCTCGCCTCTGTTTCCACTGCCCACTATTACATAAAAAAACTACAAGAAGCCGGGCAACTTAATAAAACAATAAATCAGCCCCGCGGTGTTTCGGCTATTGAGCAAAAACAAACGATAGAGATACCAATTCTCGGCGCGATTGCCGCCGGACAGCCCATTGAGGCAATTGAGGTACCAAACGAAATGATTACTATAACAAAAGACGAGATTGGCAAACAGGGCAAGCATTATGCTCTGCGCGTGCAAGGCAACAGCATGATCGACGAAGGAATTTTTGACGGTGATATCGTGGTTATTCGCAAGCAAGAAGTGGCGGATAACGGACAAACAGTGGTCGCGATTATTGACGACAACGAAGCAACGCTTAAAAAGCTATATCGAGAAAAAGGCAGATTTCGGCTTCAACCGGCAAATCCGACACTTTTTCCTATTTATAGAAAAGAAGTTGAAATTAGAGGAGTCGTTGTAAAAATCATCAGGGATTTAGAAACACAAATCGAAAAAGAAAAAGTTAAAGACGAAAAATTCATCAGAAGAATCGATTACTCATGGGATTATAAAGGCGAAAAAACAAAAACATATACGCACGGCATACATACTTATCCGGCAATGTTTATTCCACAAGTTGCGCGCAGATTGTTAGAAACTTACAGCAAAGAGGGCGACACAATTTGCGATATTTTTTGCGGATCAGGAACCGCTTTAGTCGAAAGCAAACTTTTAGGACGGAACGCTTACGGCATTGATCTAAACCCACTGGCAATATTTCTCGCCAGGGTGAAAACGACGCCAATCAATGCGCAACAACTTACAAAAGAATATATCGCGTTACTAAACAGATTGGGAGGAATTAAGGATAGCGAGATTAAGAAACCTGATTTTAAAAACATTGATTTTTGGTTTAAAGAGAAAGCAATCGTTAAACTGGCAAAACTCAAAAAAGCAATCCAAGGAATTGACGATAAAGCAACGCGCAATTTCTTGATGGTTGCTTTCAGCGAAACTGTTCGCTATGCCTCAAACACCAAAACAGGCGAATTCAAGCTTGTTAGAATCAAGGGAGAAAAGTTAGCCAAGCACGACCCTGATATTTTTGGCATTTTCCGGAAAAAAGCGGAAGCAAACATCGCTGGGGTCGGTGAATTTTATAAAGAAGCAAAAAGAAACGTCTGGACAAAAATCATTTTCGGCGATTCATCGAAAGAAAACGGCATAAAGGAGAATTCTATCGATTGCATTGTTACTTCGCCGCCCTACGGCGATAGCCGAACAACTGTTGCTTATGGCCAATTCTCTCGCCTCTCCGCACAATGGATAGATATTTTTGAAGACCCAAACAAAGCCTCAGGAGTTGATAATGAACTGCTGGGCGGAAAAGCGACTAAAACCCTCGCACACGCGTTAGATTCAAAATATTTAAAAGATTCCTTAAATAAAATCGCGAAAATAGACGAAAAGAGAGCTAAAGATGTTTTGAGTTTTTATATCGGTCTCAATGAGTGCTTAAAGCAGGCGCATAAAATATTAAAGTCTAAAAAATATTTTTGTTTAGTCGTTGGCAATCGACTCGTAAAACAAGTGCGAATTCCGACCGATTTTATAATCGCGGAATTAGGCGAGAAAATCGGCTTTACTTGCGAAGATATTTTTGTTAGAAATATCCCCGGTAAAAGAATGCCTATCAAAAACTCGCCAACAAATATTGTCGGCGCATTGGAGGAAACGATGAACAAAGAGAGTGTCGTAATTCTCCGAAAAAATTAAATCAGTCGATCTTTATTCCTAAAGCAGTCGTAAAGCTTATTTATTTTGACTCTAAAGCCAGTTCCGTGATTTCTTACGCTTCCGTCGGGACGGTAATACATCCGAAAATCAACGACTATTTGATCTTTCTTAACCATCTTTTTGAATAGCTCAAAATCAAAACCGCGCAACAAATATGCTTCGTTGAAATTAAAATGTTCCTTGCCTTTAATTTTTTTTGTATCAGCAAGGACATACACCAAAGCAGGTAATTTATCGTCAAACTTCTTTCGCACCGATTTTACGTCCCAGTAGATGTTCAAACGTTTACCTTTGCCTTGTACACGAATTTTATCTTCGGCTACGGAAAGTTTAAGCGATTGATTGTTATATCTTTTGCACGATAGCGTTGAATGAAGTTCTTTCGATCTTCCATTGGCTCGTTTTGAATAGCCGAAATTATCAAGCAACATTCGGTCCCTGTCGCCGCCTTTAGGAAGCGGCTCAAGCGTAAAGAGAGTCAACATTGATTTTGCGTTACGACGATATGCTTTTAACTCGGCAACGCCCGCAATGTCGTGGAGCGGTATGTTGTTTTCTTTGATGTGGAGCAAATCTTCGAGCGTTTTACCTATACCGGTATCGCCAACTCTATGCGTCAGTACAAAACCAAGCTTCTTTACTCGTTGCAATTCTTTTTTGAGGGCATGCAAATCCATATTATTTTAAAAAAAAATCAATCGATTTTTTGTAAATCTTGGCTAATTCTTTAAGCGCAACAACGTCAATCCGCCTCTGTCCGGCTTCAACTTTTGAGACATGCGATTGCGTCTTACCGAGCAGTTTTGCTACTTCCACCTGATCTAACCGCGCCTCTTGGCGAGCTTTTTTCAACTGCTCAACGATGTATATATGGTCTTCGGAGTAAATCGCTTTGGTCATATTGGTATATATATGATAATATTCCATTGTGTTATATTCCAAATTGGCATATAATATTTTTGGAAGTTACGCAAACTTGCGCGAATGCTTAGAGGACACCCACCTCGCCAAAACAAAAACCCGCCTGATTGGCGAATTTGATAATATTATACAATTTTTTGACTTTTTTTATTTGTCTTTTGGTTGATCCAATTGTGCCAGTTCAGATTCTGTTATGCCCTTCCATTCTGGTGTATAAGAGACTTTAGGACTAATTTTAGTAGAACTAATTAATTCCTGCATATCGTATGATGGTACACTTCCATTTAATTTCGCGCTAATAAGTTCAACTACCTCCCTAGGAAATTTATCTCCAATAGCACCCGAATCACCACTTAATGTTCTTGTTTTAGGATCATACCTTAAAAAATAAGTGTAACCAGATTTTTCTTCCTCCTTGCCTTCTTCGCGAATCACACGAGAAAAACATACTTTGAAATCTGGAGGGTAATTGTGGGTTTCGTCTTTCCGGCCTTGATAACTGACACCTTTTAGGAAGCCATATTCAGGTGGAAGATCTTTAAGTAAATTAGTAAGATAGGTCTCTACTTTTTTAGCTTTCTCGGGAGTCCATTCTTCTCCTGCCTCTATATTATTAGGTTGTTCAAAATTTCTCATAAAATTTTAATAATTTACGCTTAATAGCAAATTTAGTATATTAATGACATTAATCGACCTTTGTAAATGGCAAATTTTGTCTTTATTAATATTCAAGGTCATTCGCAGTTAAGGTGCCTGCACTGCGTAACCCTGCCTCGTCGGTAGGCAGACTTGGCGAATGGTGCTTGCACTGCGTAGCTCCGAGGTGAAACCGAGGAGCGAAGCAGTGGACCTAGGCGGGCTCGAACCGCCGACCTCATGCATGCCATGCATGCGCTCTAGCCAACTGAGCTATAGGCCCCTGGTAAATAATGTTATCAATAAAAGCAGAGTTAAAATAACTAATCGTGACCACCCTAACTGCTCGCCCCGTACCAGGCGATTACTAGCGACTTGGTTCGGGGAGCTATAGGCCCATAATAAATTATTTTATTCCGACGATTTAATCATTAGAATAACACAAGCACGAATCTTAGGCAAGCTCTTTGACACGTAACTACTCACTGGCCATTGTCATTGCGAGCCGAAGCCTTAAGGGCTGAGGCGTGGCAATCCCGAATTATGAGACAATTCAAACTTTGAGATTGCCACGTCGTGCGTCTATTAATAATTATGATGCACTCCTCGCAATGACAGTAGTATGTTATGGTCAGTGAGGAGTTACCTTTGACACCGCAAACAACTTATGATAATAATTAATGCATGAAAGTAATTATTTTAGCCGGCGGAAAAGCGACTCGCCTGCCCAAACAACATCAAGATAAACCAAAGATACTTTTGGAAATCGGCGGCCAAACAATTTTGGAACATCAAATCAATTTGTTTGAGCGCCATGGTTTTCCGGACATCCGTTTATCCTTGGGCGACAAAGCCTCAGCTGTGATTGATTTTTTGGATAACGATCTCGGCGGCCGCTATGAATACGTTTTGGAACCAGAACCTCTGGACACCGGCGGCGCCATCAAATTTGCCAGCCGCGACCTGAAAGAACCGTTTATGGTGGCTAACGGAGATATTATTTCGAATGTTGATTTAAACTCCTTTGCCGCCTCACACCAACGCGGCACTGCCTCGCTGGTAATTGCCTACCACGAAAAGAATACTGACTTCGGCCTGCTAGCACTTGACGAGGCAAAAAAAATCAAGAATTTTTTGGAAAAACCGGACGAACCGACCAATGGCCACGTAAACGTCGGTTTTTATATTTTAGAACCTCATTTTTTTAATGATACGCCGATTGGCAAATTTTCCATTGAGTACGAAATATTCCCTCGCCTCGCGCAATCCGATCGGCTTTATGGATTTTTACACGATGGCTATTGGCACGACTTGGGCACCGAACGCCGGCTGACTTACGTTCGCTCGCTGTTTGAGGACTAAAAAAATGAAAAACTGAAAACGAAAAATGAAAAACCAAAATCTAAAATTAAAAATTCTTAATTTTTACTTTTTTTTTAGTTTTAAGTTCGCTACTCAATCCAACCGAGTTCCTTGATGCGCAAATAAGCACCCTCATACGCAGCTAAGCCACCCATTAAATTTTGCGGCGGATGGTAAAACCGTTTGTTTGGCGGACGGCGCGTTTCTGGATCAAAAATTTCGTAGGCGCCGCCAGCTTCGTTAAACATTTGCGCCATATTGGCCAGATCCGCCACTGCTTCTTCTTTATATTGCCCGCGCACTGCCTCGTCCGGATGCGACGTGGCAATTTTTATTTTTACCTCTATATTCTGGCAAGTTACCCAGGGCCAAACATATTCATTATGATAGCCCGGTAAATTAATTAACTTGTGCGGCCACATGATCTGTTCTGAGGGATATGGCGGGTCAAAATTTTTTAAGCCGGAATTAGTCATCAGCCGTTGCTTTAAAGTTTCCTCGACTTTGACCGCTTCCGTTGGCTCCAATAAATACAGCGCCCCAAACACCGAGGCCGCGGCGTCGATCCGATCCTCCCCAGCTGAGGCGCGAAAATAACCTTCTTCCTGATTATATAATTTTTCGATAATACTTTTTTTTACTGTTTCAAACTGCCCGCGATATTGCGCCGCATCTTCTTTAAACCCCAGCTCCTGCGCCATAAAACTTAGGAGCCGGAGCGACCGCGCCCACCAAATATTGATCGTACCAATTTTACCGCCGCGAATAATACTGTCTGCCCAGTCTGGATTCTTAGCCCTAACCTCAATTAACCCATCTTCTTGATCTGCCCGCTGTCCAAAAAATTCCGCGGCTTTTTTTATTTTCTCGTAATTTTCCTGCCCAAAATTCTGACCCTCTTGGGACGTTAAAAAAAATTCTCCGGCAGAAATTAATGCCGCCGGAATAGTATCTTCGGAACTGGAAAAATCCTGGCCTTCGTAGACTGGCCGTTCCTTTCGCCTTCTGATCCATTCTTCAATCACTACAAATGCCGGCCGAGCCAGCGAGCGCAATCCGGGAAAAAGTTTAACCAACATATACTCCTGCTCTACCCGAAATGGCAATGCACCATCCGCGCGTTGATGACTAAAAACTGTTTCCAAAGAATCCTTAACTGCCTGCGGATTTGCCCGGTCAAAATAACTGCCCGACCCTTGGGACAAATCGCGAGTCCAAACTTGCTTGTAAAAATTATCTTTTGGATTTGCCGAAGGCATGATGCCCAGGCCAGGCAGATAATTTTGCCGCAAATTTTTCTCGGCGTCGTTCGCGGCTTGGCTGATTGCAATTTTTTGACCCTCATTAACAGGGACCTGACCAGGATTGACGTTTTTAGGATAGCGCC
>MHJY01000026.1:0-14657 GCA_001818235.1 Candidatus Jacksonbacteria bacterium RIFOXYB2_FULL_44_15
TACGGTGAGCGCGGTTCTCGCATCTACACGCGCGATGGCCAAGTCAAAATCGAAGCTGTTAAGCCCGTTAAAGTAGTCGATCCGACCGGCGCTGGGGACGCTTACCGAGCTGGTTTTGCCGCTGGGTTGGTAGAAGGGATGAGTCTTACTGATTGCGGCAAACTGGGTTCCTGGGTGGCGGCGAAAGCAGTAGAATGTTACGGCGCTCAAAAACATCAATTCAAGCGCGAAGATTATTTTAATCCAGCTCCGGCCAGTGCGAGTCAACCGGCAGCTGACGAGACATTAAGTTAAACTTTAAATCCATAGGAGGGAATCAATACTTTTATGAAATTTGACATCAAAGATTTAGGACTAGCCGGTCTTGGGCGGCAGCGCAGTTTATGGGCCCAGCGGGAGATGCCGGTATTAGGTTTAATTAGTCAGCGTTTCCTGCGGGAAAAGCCGTTAGACGGAATTAAATTAGCTGCCTGTTTGCACGTTACAACCGAAACCGCCAATTTAATGGTGACTTTAAAAGCTGGCGGCGCTGATGTAGTTTTATGCGCCTCCAATCCGTTGTCTACGCAAGACGATGTAGCGGCTTTTTTAGTTAAGGAACACGGAATTCCGGTTTTTGCTATTCACGGAGAAAACAAAAAAAGTTATTACAGCCACATTCAATCCGTTTTGGCCGAGAAGCCGAACATTACCATGGATGATGGCGCGGATTTGGTCAGCGCTTTGCACAGTACGCATAAAACTTTGCCGATTTTGGGCTCAACCGAAGAAACGACAACTGGTGTTATCCGCTTGCGGGCGCTGGCCGCGCAAAACAAGTTGCGTTTTCCGGTGATCGCCGTTAACGACGCTTTGACCAAGCACATGTTTGATAATCGCTATGGCACTGGCCAGAGCACGATTGATGGAATTATTCGGGCGACAAATGTTTTATTGGCATCAAAAGTGATGGTGATTGCCGGTTATGGCTGGTGCGGCCGGGGCGTGGCGATGCGCGCGCGCGGACTTGGTGCGCGAGTAATAGTTACTGAGATTGATTCGATTAAAGCCATTGAGGCGGTGATGGACGGTTTCGAGGTTATGCCGATGACTGGGGCGGCGAAAATTGGCGATGTATTTGTTACTTTAACCGGCGATATTAACGTGATTGACGGGCATCATTTTAAATTAATGAAAGACGGCGCGATTGTTTGCAACTCCGGGCACTTTAACGTGGAATTAAATCTAGGCGCGTTAAAGATGATGGCCTCAAGCGTCAAAACCGTTAAACTTAACGTCGAAGAATATCAGCTAAAAAACGGCCGGCGCATTTACGTTTTAGCCGAAGGTCGCTTAGTCAACCTGGCCTGCGCTGAAGGCCATCCAGCAGCGGTGATGGATATGAGTTTTTGCGGCCAGGCGCTGGCGGCTGAGTATGTGGCTAAAAATCATGATAAATTAAAGCCACAAGTTTACGCCTTGCCGGAGAAACTTGACCAAGAAATAGCCCGGTTAAAGTTGCGGGCTTTAAATATCAAAATCGATTCTTTAACTACTGAGCAGAAGAAATATCTGTCGAGCTGGGAAGAGGGAACATAGGAAAATAATTTTCAATTTTCAAAGTTTCATATTCAAATTTTGATCAAGTTCGGTTATTCCCGGGCTTGATTTTTTTATTCTTCAATACTTGTAAATTTTCTTCTATACTTTTGAGAAATCTTGCTGTATCAATCCCGTCAATGAAACAAATATAAACTTTTGATAATCTTGTATTTTGTAAAATATGATCTTGTAGGGCTTCTCTTATATTTGGGCTAATTTTATTAGTGTGTTGCACAATAAAACATTCTGCGGCGTTGTTTTTTGCAAGTTTGAGCAATTGGTCACCTTTTGAACCCGCCTGATTTAGGGTCAATTCTCCTTTTTGTCCCCTTCCTTTAAACATGAATACCGTTGCAAGACGTTTATTTTTATAGGTTACTCGGTCTGAAAATAAATCTCTTGTTTCTGCGCCCCCGTCTAATTCTTTATAAGGTTCTTCTAATTTTTTTAAAAAGGCATTTTCAACGTCATCCTCTAAAAAACTGTCATTTGAAAAATCTGCAACTTCTACAGGTTTAATTTTTTTGATTTCTTTGAAATTGTCAAAATCATCTAGAGTTAAAAGAACAACTTTCTTGTTTTGTTTAGATTCAATATTTTTTGCAAAACCTATTAACTTTGCTTTATGATCTCGCATAAAATTTAAGATAGTGTTTAAATCTTGGTCGAAATTGAGCCGCATAAATGCCGAACCGGGATAATTAATAAAGTCTTCCAGTTCCAATAATAATTCATTATTTACTAAAATTACTTGGCATTTTTCGTACCACACATTTCGTTGATCTTGGATTTTTTCAATTACTTGTTGTTTTTTTGAGTTGTCATTTTTTATTAAGGCATTTGCATTAATAATGGTGTCAATTATTTTGTCGCTTTCTGAAATTATTTCTAAAATTTGATTTGTTATAGATTGGTAAGCCATGGTATTTATTTACATAGGTAGTTTGTTACAACCTTTTTGAGTTATGGGTAAAAAATGATTGTTATAATCTAGTTGTTTAGATCTGCCATTAGATCCTCGACATTATCAAATGGCCCGGCAGCTTTACCAGCTTTAACTTCCGCAAGAGCTTCTTGCAACATTTTTTCTCCGGTTTCGGACAATTCCACATAGTCTTCCTCGTCAGTTAATTTTTGTGGTTTGATGTAAATGCGTTTAGTCATTATTGATAATGCGAATTGATATCGATTATTTCGATTGTTTGCTACTAATATGTGTGGAGCGAGACAGCCCTTTTTCGAGACTAGTTAAGAACTTTTTATTATAAACCCGGCTGTCTTTGAAAGCCTGCATGATTTTTTTTGGATTTTTGATCGGCGGTCGTTGGAACTTGAGTGGTTGGGAGAGCTCAGACGGCTGGATCAACGCCCGGATTAATGCCCGGAAAAATTCGCTCCGGTTGGCAAAACCCCACTTGTCAACCAATTCGTTGATAACAGTATATTGTTCTTTGGTTAAGCTAATATTAAGTGTTTGCATAAATAAATTGATTATATTTCTACAGTCCTATATTAGCAAACTTTGGCAATGCTTGTCAAGAAAAGAAAAAGCGCGCTGAAAACCTCCTTTCGGTTAAGCGCGCTTATTTGGTTTCTATAACAATTTCTATTATACGAGTGGGTTTGGAAGTTGAAACACTACCGACGAACGCATCATTAATGAGTACGGAGCAATTTCGGCATTTAGCGCTTTTTCTATCTTTTCCACTGAGATAGATTCGACTAAGAAAGCTGCCATGTTGATTAAAAATAGAGCAATATACCATTCGTCAGATTCGTCGGATTTTTTCTTTTTTGTTTTGCCTGCAAAAATTTGTTTTTTAGCAGCTATTATTTTCTGATCAACAATGGCCAGTACTTTAATGTCTTGTTGAGTTCGTATAAGTTGCGTCAGCAACTTGCGCCTTTTATCCCAGTCTACTGTTATCAAATTGATGATACAGAGGTCAAGCTCAAACGTCAGATCTTGTATTATTGTCTGGTCTAGCGTAATAATTTGATATTCCGCACATGGAATTTCTAAATTTTCTCCAATAACTCCAATTTTTTTCATTTTTTCTCCTTTTAACTTATTCAATTATCAATCGTAAATCCTTATGTCCTGCCCGTAGCACGACGGCCAGTTTGGATAATATGTCAGACGACTCGAGATCAGAATACTCGAGGTTGTTTTTAACAACTTTTACGTTTTGTGTTTGCGCCGGATCATTTTTGCTTGGTATACCCAAGTAATAAAGATTATTTTCTTTATCAAAACGTAAACCGCCATAAAGTATCCCATCTTTTACCGGAATAATGGCAATTATTTTGCCAAATTCCAGCCCTTCGACACTATCCATAACCACAACCCTTTTCCCATTAAGTTTTTTTGCGAGGTAAGCGAGGTGTTTACTGTCCGGACTAAAAGCTAAGGATCCAATATTGTCATAAATTGCGCCGGCGATTCCATTCATTACAGCCACTTTCCACCAGAGTTTATTACAATTTTCTTTGAATGGGCAGCTGTTGTTGGGATTAAAACCGTCGCATCCATAGTAACTTTGGTAATCCCAAATATCTACACACGTCTTTCCATCTGGGCTAATCATTATTATTGCCTCCTTTTTTCAACGAGCGTTTAATGTAACCTGGTTACAGGAAACAACCAGGTTACAACTGAATTGCGTTTACCCCAATGGTAAACAATAAACTATATCAACTTTGTCGATTTAATCAATAATTCCGACTGAATATAAAAATAAGCTTGACTTTTTAGCTAAAACAAGCTATATTTGTCGTATCAAAAAGTCGTCGGAAAGAGCGACAAAAATGAAAATCCGAATACCAAAATCCGAAATCCGAAATAAATTCAAATATCAAATGTTCAAAGCTCAAATTTTTAGTTTTGTGCATTTGGTCATTATGATTTTTTTCGAATTTCGTGCTTCGGATTTCGAAATTATTATTGAATGAATCCCCGCTCTGCCCTCCAACAATTCGGCCTAACCGACAAAGAAGCCAGAGTATATCTGGCGACTTTGGAATTGGGGAGCGCGTCGGTCGCCAAAATTGCCGACAAAGCCGGCCTGCCTCGGCCGACTTGTTATGATATTTTAGCGTCACTTATCAGGCAAGGCATTGCCGCCAGTTTTCGCAAAAAGCAAATCCGTTATTTTAGCGTTGATGATCCCAAGCGCGTCATCACCATAGCCGAGGAACGAGTCAAAAGCTTACAGGAAGTATTGCCCCAGCTCGAAGCAGTCTATGGGTTGGCCCGTGAACGGCCGACAGTGCGGTTTTATCAAGGCAAACCCGGAATGAAACAGATTTTCGAAGAAATTTTAGCTGATCGGGCGGAAGTTTTAGCTTTCAGCTCGGCTGACGATTTGCTAAACTGCCTCGGCGAGTATTGGACCAAATTCGTGCAACGCCGGATTAAATTAAAAATTCCAGTCAGAACTATTCTGCGCGATACGCCTCAGGCGCGCGAGCGGCAACGGTTGGGCCAGACAGAACTGCGGGTGGTAAAATTAATACCGCCTCATTTTGCGCATCAAGGGGCAATTTTTATTTTCGGTAATAAAATTTCGTTTTTTTCTTTTAGTAAAGATTACCTGGCAGTAGTGGTTGCCAGCCCAGAAATCACGGCCATTTTGCGTTCGGCCTGGGAATTTATCTGGGAGCAGGCCAGCTAAGAGGGTTATCTGGCAATTACTGCTTGGGTACTTTTGTTCTATGCCCAACGATAATATTAGTCACATCATCAAAACGGCCCGCGTAGGCAAAGGTTTGTCTATTCGGTCGTTAAGTGATAAACTAGGGGTTAGGCCGCAGGATTTATTGGAGATTGAGGCCGGACGGGGTAAGATTACTCTGTCACTTGCCGCCGAACTTGGCCTGTCATTGCCAAAATTGACCTTGATACCGGCGAAAAAAAAGAAGTCGCGCGCGCCGGTAATGCCCAAGAAGATTAGCGTCGGTTTTGTATTAAAACAGTACGAGGTGGGCGTGGCGGGATTCCCGGCTAATGCTTATTTATTATTTAAAGCTGGGCAAAAAAAAGGTCGCTCGGCACTATTAGTTGATTCACTCGGAGTCTCTAAGTCTGCCACGCAAGTGATGGCCAAGGATCATTTAAAACCAGTAGCTTTGCTGATTACTCATGGGCATTTTGATCATATTGCCGGTTGCGATTTAATTCGCCAATCTTATCCGAAAATCAAAGTTTTCCGCGCCGCTCAAGATATCGGAAACGAAGGCTTATTACCGGTGTCTGATTTTTTGGTCGAGGTCTTTAAAACGCCTGGCCATACCGAAGATTCGGTTTCTTACCTGGTTGAGGGCAAAATTTTATTTACCGGGGATACGTTATTCGCCGGTTCCGTGGGTCGGCCGAACTTTGATTATCAACTTTTACTCAAAAATATTCGCGAAAAAATTTTGACTTTACCCGAAGATACCATTATTTGCCCGGGACACGGGTCTTTAACGACGGTCGGCCGAGAGAAAAAAAGCAATCCATTTTTTTTGAGTTAAGTTAAGAAAATTAGCTTTAGCCAATCGCGCTTGATCGGCTTAAGCAAAATATTTTAATTTATGCGGCGGTTTATTTTTTATCTAATCATTTTTTTGCTCACGGGAAGCACTATTTATTGGGCAGTAGGGTACTACCGGGCCTCCGCGGAAGCACGACCTGATAGTTTCTTTAGCTATGTCGCGCTGGACGTCAAAAATAAATATAATTGGTTGCGCGGGTCGCCATACGAGATAATATCCGGTGTCGAACGGCAAGTATTGGATGCGTCACGGCTTTCCATCGACATCCAAAAGAGATTAGAGATCTATTACGCTGACAACGACATTTATCCGGAAAGTCTGCGAACTGTGCTTACTGACATAGACGTGCCAGCTGGCTATGAATTAAATTATTTACGCTCCGATCCCTCAAAATATTTGCTTAAGATAATTGATTCTAAAACAGGCGAAGTTTTGGAAACGGTTAATAAATCAGGAGGAGCCGAGTAACAGAAGTATTGTTATGCGAGCTAAAAATAAGCAAATTAGCGCAACTTATCATAATCCGGAGTCTCAGGATATGAGGGAGATTACAGCCGCTTTAGACGACCGTCACGCCATGGTACGTAAATCGACTCTCCAAAAGCTGGCTTTGACTAAATGGGACAGCGCGCAACTGCCTTTGGTTCGCGAACAAGTTTTAATTAGATTAGCTGACAGTTCGGTGATGGTACAGCGCCAAGCGGTTAAAACGCTCTTAAGCCTTAAGCTGGAGGCGGCGCCGGACGAGCTCTTGGTACTGATGACGACAACCGAGGATCAAACATTGCGGACACTGATTCGATCAACCTTGAGACGGATTCAACTGAGGGGAGAGCGAGCCGAAGGGGTTTTGGAGGAAAGAAAAGATGTTGAGTATATTTTCTCAGTTTCTGATTTTATTCTTTACCTTAACCAACTTTTGAGCCAAGAGATTGTCCGAATTAAAGGCGAGGTATCGGAGATAAAAACGTTTCGGGACAACTTGGTTTTTTTTAGTTTACGGGACGCGGCCGGAGTCGTTAATTGCTGGTTTCCCAAAAATTATCAGTATCAGTGGGGCGTGGAATTACAGGACGGTTTAGAAGTAGTGGCTAAAGTTAAACCGCAAATTTCGGCTAAAAGCGGCCGTTTTGGTCTACGCGTGCTAGAGCTGACTTTGTGCGGGGCTGGTTCTTTAAAGATGGCTTTGGAAAAAATAACTCGAAAGTTAGAGGCTGAAGGCCTATTTGCCGCGGAACGAAAACGCCGATTGCCATTCTTGCCAGATCAAATCGGGCTTATTACCGGCGATGATTCGGCCGCTTATAGTGATTTCGTTAAAGTTCTGCTGGCCCGAATGGGCGGAACAAAGGTTCACTTTGCTCCGGTTCGCGTGCAAGGCGTGGGTTCGATCGCGGAAATTTGCGGGGCGATAAAATATTTAAATAATTTAGAGCCGGCTGGGCCGGGTTCCAGGCTGGACGTGATTGTGCTCACTCGCGGCGGCGGAAGTTTGGAAGATTTGCAATCATTTAACAGCGAAGAAGTTACGCGGGCAGTGTTTTCTTCAACGATGCCGATAGTTGCGGCCGTGGGGCATGAGCAAGATTGGTCGCTGGCTGAATTGGCGGCGGATTTGCGGGCATCAACGCCATCTAATGCGGCAGAATTGCTGATACCTGATCGTCTAAGTTTACTTAACGAGCTGGACTCGCGCGTTAAATTTTGCCGGCAGTCATTTGATCATTTAATTGGTTTGCGCCGGCAGTCTGTTTCTGACTTAGTTAAAGAATTAGCCGGTTCCCTTGAGCGGCGGATAACTTATTATAATGGCCTGATTAACTCTTTAAATTTTCATTTTCAGTCCCTCATCAGAAAGTGGTCTCAAGCGCAAGCCAGTTTTACCCTTTACCAGACAGGCCTATTGTCTAACTTCGAAAATTATTATAGACTCAAAAAGCATCGTTTCCAGGCGCTTTATCAGTTATTATTGTCTTATTCTCCGCGCGCTGTTTTAAAAAGAGGTTATAGTGTTGTGAAAATCGGGGCGCAGATTCTAAAATCCGCGAGCCAGGCCAAAGTCGGCGAGGAAATCAACATTTATCCGTATGAGGGAGAGATCAAGAGTGAGGTGAAGGAAATTAGAAATTAATTAATTACTATGTCCGATTCTACAAAACAATCATCAACCAATATCAATTTTGAGGCGTCATTCAAAAAACTGGAGGCCATTGTCCGTGAGTTTGAGCGCGGGGAGCTGGATTTAGAAGTTGGTTTGGAAAGGTTTAAGGAAGCGCTAAAATTGGCCGAAACCTGCAAGAAGCGCTTGGACGAAGTTGAAACCAAGGTCGTCAAAATAAAAGAGCAGTTCGCTGATTTTTATCAAAAATAATTGATTATGCAGGCATTTTTATTAAACCAATTGAGCCAAACCATTGCGCGCGCTCCGATGCGACGCGCGCCGCTTAATGTTGATCAGCGATTTGCCGGTTATATCGCGAAATACGAAAAGTTGCGCAATATTGTCGGGTTTCATGACGAGCATTTATGGCGCCGTTACGCCATTCGCCGGATAATGAAGCGGTACCTGATTTTACCGTCAAAAGAGCGGCCAGGAGCCGAGGAATTGTTGGGGGAATTAGTCTTGGCCGGATATTTATCGGACGTGGACGTTAATCCCGAGTCGACCGCGCGGGTGGACGCGGTTTTGGATAAATATTTATCGGCGATTGATTTTTTTCGTATGGAAA
Organism: Candidatus Jacksonbacteria bacterium RIFOXYB2_FULL_44_15; assembly: GCA_001818235.1. GTDB lineage: Bacteria > Patescibacteriota > Patescibacteriia > UBA9629 > UBA9629 > UBA9629. The sequence continues at coordinate 8,847 of MHJY01000026.1, forward strand.
GCGGCGGCAAAAAGAAGATTCAGGATTGGTTTTTCGGATTGATGGCGATAGAAATTGAGGATGTTCTGGGGCTCTTAGCCCACGAAGAAGCATTGGTTGCCGCGATGACGTCCGAGTTGCAGGCTAGATTGGAATTTCCGCCGCATTACCTGCGCGACGAGCAGAAAGAAATATTTCTCTTGATTACCACCAGCCGCTCGCTTTTAAAATCAGACGCGGATTTTATCGCCTACCTCTTAATCAAAAAATGGCACCCGGCTTGGTTTACCGATTCTTCCGCCATTAGTCGTTTGGCGATGGAGATTTGGGACTTAAAGTCGCAGATCGCCCAGTACGAAAAGCATCCGATGTTTAAGCAACTAACGCGCATCGGCAAACAGCAAGCAGTGGTTTTTTGGGTGTTGGACGAAGTGCTTAAAAAATATCAGGGAGAAGTGCAGGATTTAAGTTTTAAGGTGTTTAACGTGGTCCGGGAAATTTATTTTAATCTCCAAAAAAAGGTTAAACGCCAAGTTTGGCGGAGTTTTCTTTATTTGCTGTTAACCAAATTTATTTTGATTGTTCTGATAGAAATGCCTTATGATTGGTGGCGTACCGGGCAGTTGCATCAGTTGCAGTCGCTTATAACCGTGGGTGTGCCGGTGTTCCTGCTTTTGATCCTGACGATCGGGATCGAAGTGGGAAATCAAGCCAATACCAAGATGTTGATTAAAGAAGTAGATAACCTGGTAAACAACAAGCCGACTGAACTTGACGTCAAAATAGCCCTTCCGCACGAGCGGTCGCTGGCGCGCAGTATTTTGTTTAATTTTTTCTTTGCCGTGGCTTATGGACTTTCTTACGGCGGTTTAGTTTACTTTTTATTGCGTTTCCATTTTAACGAAGTGTCCGGATTTTTATTGATGTTGTTTGTAACCCTGGTCAGTTATATGGCGATTCGAATCAGATACACTTCGGAGCGGTTTAGGATTCTGCCGCGGCGCTACTGGTTTGGGCGTGAGGCTTTATATTTTTTCGCGCTCCCGGTTGTTTGGACCGGGCGCTGGATCGCCACGCGATTTTCCCAGTACAACATCATTTTACTTATTTTTGATTTGTTTTTCGAAGCGCCGTACAAAACATTGGTCTTTGTCTTCCGCGATTTTTCCGATTTTGCCCGCGAGATGCGGGAGGATATACAATAAGGCTATCCAAAAACTGGTAAAATATTATTTTGTCATCCCGAGCTTGTCGAGGGATCTCTCGCTAGGAATTTTCAATTTACGAATTTTCAATGATCAACGAATAAATTTCCAAATGTTTGAAAATTAAATCATTAAAGAATTTGATATTGCATGCCATGGCGGCATGCTGTGGATTTGTAAATTGAAAATTGAGAATTGAAAATTAACAAGAGGGATTCCTCGCTGGCGCTCGGAATGACACTTTTTAGATGCCCTTGTTATATTGTTTTATGCAGGCAATATATCGATTAGAGTGAAAGAGTTGGCTGATTTATTGATAAATGCACAACGGATAAAAGGTTTAATTTGTTCAACAAAAAAGAACCCCCAATAAAGGGGTTCGGAAATCGGACCCGCATCCGCGGGCAGGGCAATCTTGCGATTACAAAGATATTGTAGCAGGTGATTAGATTTTTTGTCAAGGTTTTTTCAACTATTTTTTGAGCAATATTGACTTTGAGATTCGGGAGAATAGTCGCTAGGTAGAAATAACAAAAAAGGAGCACAATGATTGAGTTTTCAAAAGATCATCATTATGCTCACTTTGTTTCAAGCGTTTAAAACGCTTTTTTTGTTTTTTTATCCCAAAGCTCCGACTTTAGCGCCACGAACCTTTTTCCTTGTTTGTTCGCTTAATCTGATGAGAGCGTCCTCGTTAGCGGTAGTGACTACCCTGATGATTGGGAAAGCTGAGTTTGCAAGAGCATCGTCGTAAGAGTCAGGTATGGAGTCAAATTGTATTTTGTCTACAAGTTGTCGAATGACTCCGGTGCGACCGTCAGAATCAAAAACCCAAGCTAGTTGCTTCATGACTTCTGTATTGGTCGCAATTACCGCGATCGTTGCTGCCTCTACGGCATAGCGATTACCATTAAAAGAAATTGCAAGACCCTGACTTCTGTTTACATAATCTAATGCCTCCCCGTCAGTAATGCTGTCGCCAACGTATATTACGTCGCTGAATTTTGTTTTGTACTTTTCGACTATAGCCTCTACTCCAGCCAATTTTTCCGGTCCGCCGATAACCGTTTGCCCAAGATACATTTTCCCGGATTCCATTTCAGCAATTTTTTCCCAGAATATTTCATCGAGACGATGAATAGTTCTTCGCGTGTCCTGCGAAAGATCGGTAAAATATTTTGCATCTGGGGGGAGCATAATATTTGTTAACTGATCGATGTCGTGTGCTATTTTGTGAATCAGATCAATTTCCGTTTCAAATATTTTATAGGAATCAATTTTTAACTCCGTACAAAATACTTCATCAAAGCCGATCATTTTGCAAACTGCCGAAACGTAATGTTCGTAGCTGGTGCTGATGAGGCAACAAGGCATTAGTTTGTTAATTTCCGTCATTGCTTCTACGATCGTCGGGACTAAACTTATGTGCTGGGCTGAAAATTCTTTGATTCCAGCATCAGTGGCGCCGTATGCTTTTAAAAAAGGCAGAATTAGCCGTAGCGTCATACCTGCGACGTAGCCTGCTCGTTTTTCTATATCTGCCAGGTAATCATCATATTTACTTAACTTGGCAAAAAAAGCACCGCCATTTGGAATAAAATGTTCGGCAAGGGCATGGGCGTTATCATCGAGAGTAACTGGCCCTTCGCAGTCAGTAATCCAAAGTTTTTTCATCGCGTATCCTCCTTGTAAATGTATCAGTTTAAGTTGTCAAACGCGGCAAAAATGCCGCAAACACAAGCAAAATATCAACTTGCTTGTGAACATGCAAGCATAGCTTAAAGTGCTGAAAAGTCAATATTTTTCTCCCATGCCCTCCTCACCCACCTCCCCTAACCCCTCCTCAGGCACTCGTGTCCCATTAATATTTGATACATGCCCTAAATTGCTTATCATTTAGCATTTTTAAGCGGAAAAATAATTTTTCGATTTCAATGAAAAAGTGAGAATTTAAAGTCGAAAAATGGCTTAAATAAAGCAATTAATTTTTAGAAATAAAATTTATGGGACACGAGTGCTCCTCAGGCAGGAGGGGAATCAAATGAAGAGCATGTCATCCTTATAAAATCTCCAACAAGCGGTTTTTAAAGGTGGTTACCGCGGTTTTCAATCGGGTACCGGCGCCGTTTATCAGGCGATCTGGAGTCAACTTATCCAACGTTTTTTCTAACGGCCGGAACAAGTCAGCGATTAAATTTTGATTATCAATATGGTCAACTTCATCAGTATCATTCAATGCTGATTTTTTAACCTCTTTGAGGTCGCAACCGAGGATGCTAGTTTTTTCGCGTAAACGGTCAAAATCCTGGGACGCTGGGATATTGCCGTTTTGATATTCGGCATTAATCAAGGTTTGGAGCGGCTTTACAGAAAACTCGTTAACTACTGTTGGCTCTGGCGGACAGATGGTCAAAATTGCGGCGTGGGCGGTAAGTGGCAATGAGCAAATAATCAACATAGCCAAACTCAAAAATATGGTTTTAGTAGTAATGGTATGCATATTTAAATTTCAAATGACAAATTACAAATGTCAAATCAATGACAAACCTCAAATTTCAAATTATTTGTTATTTGGCATTTGATCTTGAATTGACATTTGGATTTTAGAATTTGACATTTTTCGCAAAATCAATTCCCGCGCCTCTACTTCATCCTTTATTTTACCAGCCAACTGGGCTTCGCGCAAGAAATTCAAAGCCTGCCCGACTGCCGGACCTGGAGGCAAATTCAAAAGCGCCATCACCGCATCACCGTTCAAAAGCGGTTTTTGCGGCCGAGATCGCAACAGTTTTATTCTTTGCTTGATGATGCCAAGTTCGCTTGGCCGATGAGTTTTTTTGACTGCCGGAATGGTCGCGCGATCATCATATTCAATCAATTTTAATAGCAGTGGGGAAGGATAGTAATCGTTTAAAAAGTATTTGGCGACCGTGGTATTTTTTAATTTTCGCGGGTCAGAATTAAAAAGAACCATGTGGTTTTGAATCAGCCACTGGATCCATTTTTTGTTGATGCCGGCACTGGCTAATTTTAAACGGGTGATTATCCGGCCGGCCAATTGCGCTCCTTTCTTTTCGTGTTCATAAAAGGTTACGCGTCCAGCGCGCTTCGCGCGTGCAGACGGCTTGCCCAAGTCGTGCCAGAGTATTGCTAGAGCCAAGTGCGGTTCAAATGGGCCTAATTTCGGCGGGCGGTTTGGCCAAGGTAGCGGTTTTTTTTGGTCAATTTGTTTCAACGCGAGCTTAGTGTGTTGCCAGACATTACCCTCAGAGTGCCAGCTTTTCGGCTGGCGAGTGGTTTTTAACACATTCATTTCCGGTACCAAAATTTTCCAGCCGCCTGATTTTTCCAAGAGCTCAGTAGTTTGATTCGGTTGCCAGCTTAAAGCTTTAACCAGTTCAGCGGCGATGATTTCCCGGGCAACGGTTTTAAGGCGGGGCATCATTTTTTTAATCGCCCGCCAAGTTTTTGGTTCGATCATAAAACCCAACTGCGCGCTAAAGCGGATTGCTCGCAATATTCGGGAATAATCTTCGCGAAAACGCGTTTCCGGCAGGCCGACACAGCGGATTATTTTTTTTTGCAAATCAATGCGTCCGCCGAACGGATCGATATATTGTTTTTTTTGCACGTCAAAAGCAATGGCGTTGATGGTAAAATCGCGGCGCGCCAAGTCTTTTTCTATTGGTAGGTTTGGGTTAGTGGTAATTTTAAAATCACGGCGTTGCCCGGTGCCATAAGATTTTTCTTCGCGCGACAGGGCGACGTCGATTTCTAAAATTTGACGTTTTGTTTTGACGTTGATGCTGGCAATTGACTTTGGGCGCCATTTATAAACGCCAAAATTTTTTCCGACAAATTTAACAGAGCCTAAAGATTGCAGGATTTTTTCCAAGTGTTTGGCCGGCACGCCACTTACCACCAAGTCGTAATCAATTCTAGGGCGGCTGAGCAGTTTATCGCGCACGCAACCGCCGACCAAGTATATTTTACTTTCCGGATATAATTGGGAGAGTTTATTTGTAAGGTTAGCTATAAAATGCATATTTACAGTATAGATGAGTTTATTAACAGTTGCAAATTTTAATCTCTAGAATATTTTGAGCGATTTATTCTTATTCACATGTTATGCACAATTATTTTGCGTTCCTTTGGGCTTGTGGATAAATATTAGACGTGCTATTATATTTAGACAAATTTCAAATCTCAAATTTTAAAGTCAAAAAAATTACGGAGGTGTAATTTTAACACATGCTTGACCCACAAAAAATTTGGCAAGCGGTTCTCGGCCAATTAGAGTTGGTGTTGTCCAAAGCGAATTTTACCACTTGGTTTAAAAATACCTTTGTTTTTAAGGTTGATGAAGACCGCGGTGAAATCACGATCGGCGTGCCGAACGCCTTTACCAAGTCCTGGATGGAAAAAAAGTACAATGAATACATTTTGGATGCGGTAAACCAAATTTGCCAAAATCGAATAAAAAAAATTTGTTATCAGATTCAAACTGTCCGAAAGATATCTTTCGCGCCCAGCGATCAGGGGCCAGAGCCGAAAGAGTCGCCAACGTTGATTGTAGAAGGAGAGGCGCCGCGCGCCCTTACGCCTACTGGCGAGATCGCCCTTAACC